>DATNJP010000364.1:0-4107 GCA_035603855.1 Luteibacter sp.
CCCCTCCTCGCGCAGCGAAGGCCTGGCGGAACTGCTGATGGACGCGACGCGACACTACCGCGAGGCCCTCGACCTTCCTCGTCTGATGCGCTGGCACGCACTGCTTTTTCCAGTGGACGCGAGCCGCATCATCTCGCGCCCCCGGATCCCTTTCGAAGCGCCACCGCGTACCGGTCTGGAAGCCCAGCTCAAGGCGTTCCTGGACTGGTTCGCGAAAAGCCTTGGCGACGCGACACTCGATCCGTTGCTTCGCGCAGGCATCGCCCATTTCTGGTTCGTGACGCTGCATCCCTTCGACGATGGCAATGGCTGGTTGACCCGCGCGATGACCGACCTTGCCCTCGCGCAGGCGGAGCACCAGGCCATTCGCTTCTACACGATGTCTGCCAGCATCCTCGACGACCGCGCGGGTTATGACGCGGTGTTCGAGAAGAGCCAGCGAGGCGGGCTGGATATCACGCCGTGGCTGGAATGGTTCCTGCGCACGCTGTTGCGTAGCCTCGAACAGGCGCTCGCGCATATCGACCGCGCGCTCGACAAGGCGCGATTCTGGCGCCAGCACCGCGATCACATGCTTTCGGCGGAACAGGTGAAGGTACTCAACCGCCTTCTCGACGGAGGCGATCGCGGTTTCCCGCTGGGGATCAGCGCATCGCAATACCAGAGCGCGGCGCAGGTCTCCAAGGCGACGGCCACCCGCCACCTGGGTGACCTCCTGGAGAAAGGGCTCATCGAACGTTTGCCTGGCGGTGGACGCAGCACGCGCTATCGCATCGCGCTACCGGAGCCGCGCGATGCGTGAATCGGCCACACCACGCGTCACCACCTTCGCTTCGGCCTTGCGTCTCTGGCTGGGCATGCTGGTCGTGGGCGCCGCCGTGCTGCTCGGTTCGGTGCTTGTTGGCGGCGGCGACTCGTCGCTCGCGGCCTCCTGGCAGGCATTGGTCTCCTCCGCGGATACGCCCATGCACGCGATCGTCTGGGAACTGCGGTTCCCGCGCTCGGTGGCCGCCTATGGCGTCGGAGGGTTGCTTGCCGTGTCGGGCTGCCTGATGCAGATCCTCGTGCGCAATCCGCTTGCCGATCCCTACACGTTGGGCCTTTCCGGCGGCGCCGCCGTGGGCGCGCTAGGCAGCATGCTCGCCGGTGCGGGTGCGCTGGCGACCGCCCTGGGTGCGTCGGCCGGCGCGCTGCTTGCCTGCGTCGCCGTCTTCCTCCTGGCGCATCGCGATCTCCTGGCGCGGACACGCGCGGCGCAGCGTGAAGATTCCACCGACCTGATCCTGATCGGCGTCATGCTCGCTTCGGGATTCGGTGCGATCGTCAGCATGATGCTGGTGCTGGCGCCGGACAAGAACCTGCGCGGCATGCTGTTCTGGATGATGGGTGACCTGAGCGGCGTCGCCAACGCGTGGCTTCCCGTCGTCGTGCTGCTCGCCTGCGTGCTCTTCATCGGACCGCTGGGACGGCAGCTCAACCTGCTGATGCGCGGCGAGGAATCCGCCAGCGCGTTGGGCGTGCGGCCGAATGTCGTGAAGTCCGCGATCTTCGTGATCGCATCCCTGGCGACGGCCGTCGCGGTGACCACCGCCGGCACCGTCGGTTTCGTGGGGCTCGTCGTGCCGCACGCGCTACGCCGCATCATCGGCAACGACCAGCGTGTACTGCTTCCCGCCTGCGCGATCTGCGGCGGCATCGTGGTGGTGTTCGCGGATACGATCTCGCGCATCGTCGCCGATCCGATCCAGCTGCCGGTGGGTGCCGTCATGGCGATCATTGGCGTGCCGACCTTCATGTTCCTGTTGGTACGGCGGCGATGAGCATCGAACTGGTCGCCGAATCGCTGGCCGTGTCGATGCGCGGACGCTCGCTGATCGACAGGCTGGACATGCGCATCGCGCCGGGACAGGTCTGGTGCGTGCTCGGTCCCAATGGCGCGGGCAAATCGACCTTGTTGCGCACCCTGGCGGGGTTGCGTCCGGCCGACGGCGGGCGAGTGGTCCTGGGCGGTCGCGACATCGTCACCTACCGCCCGCTCGATCTCGCACGCTTGCGCGGCTTCCTTCCGCAAACGGTCGTCGACGCCTTCAGCCTCACCGTGATGGAGGCGGTGATGTCGGCGCGGCATCCCAGCCTGCCCTTCTGGGCCTGGGGTGAAAACGACACGGGCCCTGCGGAGCGCGCGCTGCATACGTTCGAACTGGAGTCGCTGGCCGATCGCGACATCACCACGCTGTCGGGTGGCGAACGTCAGCGGGTGAACATCGCCACCCTGTTCACGCAGGATGTCGACCTGATGCTGCTCGACGAGCCGCTGTCGTCGCTCGACCTTCATCACCAGATGAAGACGCTGCATGAATTGATGCAGACCGCATCGATGCACGGCAAGTCCGTGGTCTACACGGTGCACGACATCAACCTAGCGTTCCAGCATGCGACGCATGCCGTGCTGCTCGACGGCAAAGGCGGCGCACTGGCCGGGCTCAAGGACGATGTCGTCACCAGCGAACACCTCAGCGCCGCCTTCCACCACCCCATCCATGGCGTGACGCTCGGCGACGAGCTGTTCTTCCGCGCCGGACGACTCAACGGACTGCCACGATGAAGCGCTTCCTCGCCTGCCTCGGTTTGTTCGCCGCCACGACCGCCGCCGCCTCCGTGACGGTCGTCGACGATGCAGGCCGCAGCGTGACCCTGCCCGCACCCGCGCACCGCATCGTCAGCCTCGCGCCGAACATCACCGATGCGCTGTTCGCCGCGGGTGCCGGGGCGTACGTCGTTGGCACGTCACGCTTTACCGAGTATCCCGCGGAAGCGAAGAAGGTACCCGTCGTGGGCGATGCCACGATGATCGACCTCGAGCGGATTGTCGCCCTCAAGCCAGACATCGTCGTGGTGTGGAAGAGCGGCAACGCGGCCTCGCAGGTCGAGAAGATCGCGCGACTGGGCATCCCGGTGTTCTACTCGGAGACCACCCGGCTGGCCCAGGTGGCGGCGACCACCCGCCAACTGGGTAAACTCGCCGGCACGGAAGACGTGGCGACCAGGAACGCCGCCGCGTTCGACGCATCGCTGCGACAGTTGCGCACGACGTACACCGGCAAGAAGCGCCTCAAGGTTTTCTTCCAGATATGGGACCGCCCTCTCATGACCGTCGGACGTGCGCAGATCATCGACGACGCGCTGGATCTTTGCGGTGGCGACAATCTCTTCGCCGATATCGACCAGGCGGCGCCGACAGTCAGTCGCGAGGCGGTACTGGCCCGTAACCCGGATGTCATCATGAGCGGCGGGGGCGAAGGGGAATCGCTCGCTAGCTGGAAGCCCTCCGGTTTCCTCAGCGCGGTCCGGCATGACAATGTCTTCGCCATCGATGCACCGACGCTGGCGCTGCCCTCGCCGTCCATTCTTGCGGGGGTCGACGCCCTTTGCCATGCGCTGGACGAGGCACGCACCCGGAGCGTCCGCTGAGATGGGCGCGTCTTGCGTTCTTCATCACATTCGCCTTCGCTAGAATCGGCGTCGATACGTCCTCCCGGAACGGAGCCGATGAGCGCAGACACCTTCGTCCAGGCGGGTGACCGCCCCGATCTCTCCTGGCTCGACCGGGGCGGCGAATGCGGCGCCCTTATACGCGCCTTCGACTGGCCCGCGACCGGCCTGGGCAGCGTGGACACCTGGCCGCAAAGCCTGCGCACGGTCACCGGCATGCTGCTGCTCTCGCCCGTGCCCCTCGTACTGCTCTGGGGCGAGAAGGGCATCATGATCTACAACGATGCCTACTCGGTGTTTGCCGGAAGCCGGCATCCGGCATTGCTGGGGTCGGAGGTGCGCAAGGGTTGGGCGGAGATCGCCGACTTTAACGACAACGTCATGCGCGTTGGCCTGGCGGGCGGCACGCTGGCGTACAAGGACCAGGAACTCACGCTGGTCCGGCACGGTGAGCCCGAACCCGTGTGGATGGACCTGAATTATTCGCCGGTGCTCGACGAGAGCGGCGCGCCCGGTGGCGTGATCGCCATCGTGGTGGAAACCACCGAGCGCGTGCGCGCCGAGGCGGAGGTGCGGGAAAGCGAACGGCGTTTCCGGCAGGAACTGGAAGCCAAG
>DATNJP010000365.1:0-7990 GCA_035603855.1 Luteibacter sp.
GATAGCGAGAACGGCTACGGCGACTGGTTCCTTGGCTTCTCGATCGTCTCGCGCTTCGGCGAGCCGCCGGCTGCTCCGGCTCCCGCCGCTGCTCCCGCCCCGGCTGCTCCGGACTGCTCGACGCTCGACAGCGACAGCGACGGCGTGAACGATTGCGACGACAAGTGCCCGGCCACCCCGGCTGGCACGATCGTCGGCCCGGATGGTTGCCCGCAGAAGGTCGTCATCGACCTGCGCGGTGTCAACTTCAAGTTCGACCGTCCGAAGAAGGGCGAGACGAACATCGGTCCGACCCTGCAGGAGCCGACCAGCGAATCGCTGGGCGTCCTCGACCAGGCTGTCGACACGCTGCAGCGTTACCCGTCGGTCAAGGTCACGGTTGCCGGTTACACGGATAGCGTCGGTAAGGACGCTTACAACCAGGGCCTGTCCGAGCGTCGCGCCAAGATCGTGTTCGACTACCTGACCTCGCACGGTATCGGTGCGGATCGTCTGGAAGGCCCGATCGGCCACGGCGAGAACAACCCGATCGACACGAACGACACGGCCGAAGGCCGCGCTCGTAACCGTCGCACGGAACTGCAGGTTCAGCAGTAATCCGAGCAGATCGGCTGTAACGAAAGGAGCCCGGCGAAAGCCGGGCTCTTTTTTTGTGCCGATTCCGTTTCCTCGTCCCCACCTGTACCCTGCGGACGGTTAGCCGTACGGACGTCCAAAGAGACCGCATGACCCAGCTGGCCGAGGTATCGTTCTGATGTCCACCCATCCCATGGTGCGTCGCCGTTTCGGCGGCGGTGACCTCAATGGTTTCCTCGGCCTCGTCGTCGACAACCTGTCGCTGCTCGCCTTCATGGCGACGGCGCTGATCGGCATCTTCGGGATGCCTGCCGATCTCGTCTTCCGCCGCATGTTCCCCGGCACCGCGCTGGGCGTGCTGCTCGGCAACCTTGCCTACACATGGATGGCGCACCGCCTGGCCGCGCGCACGGGCCGGCAGGACGTCACCGCGATGCCGCTCGGTATCGACGCGCCGACCAGCATCGGCATGGCGCTGCTCGTCCTCGGGCCGGCGTTCGCCGCCTATCGGCAGGCCGGCATGGATGCACAGGCGGCGGGGGAGGCGACCTGGCACCTGGGCATGGCCTCGCTGGTCGTGATGGGCCTGCTGAAGTTCGTCCTTTCCTTTTTCGGTGCGTGGGTGCAGCGCACCGTGCCGCGCGCCGGCCTGCTGGGATCGATTGCCGGCATCGCCCTGGTACTCATGGGATTCCTGCCGCTCGTCGAAATCATGCGCGTGCCCGTGGTGGGCTTCGCCGGCCTGGGCATCGTGCTGTACGCGCTCATCGCGAAGCGGCGCCTGCCGTTCGGCATTCCCGGCGTGCTGGGCGCGTTCCTCGTGGGTGTGCTGCTCTATTACGGACTCGGACCCGCCGGATGGCTCGGTAGTGGCTACCACGCCCCCGCGGCGTGGCAATGGCGCATCGGGTTTCCCTGGCCGAACCTCGGTTTCGTGCAGGGCCTTGCCGCCACCGTTCCGTATCTGCCCTTGATCCTGCCGTTCGGCTTGCTGATGGTCGTCGGGGGCATCAACGTGACCGAGAGCGCCCGGGCCGCCGGCGACGACTATTCCACCCGCGACATCCTGCTGGTCGAGGCCCTGGCGACGCTGGTCGCCGGCATCTGTGGTGGCGTCGCGCAGACCACGCCTTATATCGGCCAGCCGGCCTACAAGGCGATGGGTGCACGCACGGGCTATACGCTGGTCACGGGCCTCGTGATCGGACTGGGCGGCATCTTCGGCTACCTGTCCATCCTGGTGGAACTGCTGCCTGTGGCCGTGCTGGCGCCGATCCTCGTCTTCGTCTCGATCAGCATCACCACCCAGGCCTTCGAAGCGACACCGCTGCGTTACGCGGGCGCGGTCGTCTTCAGCTTTTTTCCCGCGATCGCGCGCATGGTGGCGATCAAGCTGGGAGATCCGTCCATCGTCGATCCCGCGCATTTCGCCACCTTGTATGGCGACCACAGCCAGGGCGTCTCCGCCATGGCGGTTATCGTCATCCTGGGTAACGGGTTCATCATCACGTCCATGATCTGGGCGAGTTTCGTCGTGGCGATGATCGACGGCCACGTACGCAAGGCCGCGGGCATCGTGGCGCTCGGCGCCTTACTGACCGCCTGCGGATTGATTCACTCGGTGCAGCCGATCGGCTCGGTGTATCTGCCCTGGATGCTGGACGCCGCATCCCGGTCGATGGTGTGGCAGTTCGTGGCGGCGTACGGTGCCCTGGCAGGCGTGCTGCTGTTCTTGTCACTGAGCCGGCAGAGGTAGAACAGCTCCTGCAGGTATCGGGCGCATTCGCCCAGCTTGAATTGCTACCCCCGGGCAGCCACCCTTGGATACTGCCCCAAGGAAATCCCCATGTCCCTCTCCGACCTCACTTCGCTTCCCGGCGTCACCGCCACGCCCGACGCGGCCACGCATGGCTATGTGTTCAATCACACGATGATTCGCGTGCGCGACCTGGACGTGGCGCTGGACTTCTACACGCGCGTGCTCGGCTTCACGCCCGTCTACAAGAGCGTGTTCCCCGAGGCCGCGTTCACCATCGTCTACCTCGTGCTGGTCGACCAGGCGTCGATTCCCGATGACGACGACGCGCGCAAGGAATGGGTGCTACGCCAGCCGGGCGTCCTCGAACTCACGCATAACCACGGCACCGAGAACGATCCGGCCTTCGCTTATCACAACGGCAACAGCGAGCCGCGCGGGTTCGGTCACCTCTGCGTGAGCGTGCCGGACGTCAATGCCGCCTGCGAGCGCTTCGAAGCGCTGGGCGTCACCTTCCAGAAGCGCCTCAGTGACGGGCGCATGCGTCATATCGCTTTTATCCGCGATCCGGACCAGTACTGGATCGAGATCCTCCAGCCCACGCCGTTCGCTGCCTGACGCGCCGACGATGCCCACCAACCTGCCGCCGGTGACCCGCAACCTGCTGATCGCGAACATCCTGGTGTTTGCCTTGCAGTACCTGTTGCGCGACCAGGATACGCTGGCGCTCACGCGCTGGTTCGCGTTATGGCCCGTGGGCCATGACATGGCCGTGGACCTTGGGGGCGGCGATGTAGCCGGCATCGGATTCCGGCTGTGGCAGGTGATCACCTACGGCTTCATGCATGGCAGCGTCATGCACATCGTGCTCAACATGTACGCGTTGTACATGTTCGGTGGCCTGATCGAGCGGGTGATGGGCACGCGCCGTTTCACGATCTACTACTTCGTGTGCCTGGTGTTCGCGGCCGTGGCGCAGCTGGCCGTGGTGTACCTGTTCGAGCCCGATCGCATGTATCCGACCGTGGGTGCGTCGGGCGCGGTCTTCGGGTTGCTCGGCGCTTTCGCGATGTTGTTCCCGCGCGAAAAACTCATGCTGATCCCGATTCCCATCGGGATTCCCGCGTGGCTCTTCGTGACGCTGTACGGTGCCGCCGAATTGATTTTCGGCGTCACCGGCACGTTGTCGGGTGTCGCGCATTTCGCGCATCTCGGCGGACTCGCCGCGGGCCTTGTCCTGCTGTGGGCGTGGGGCGTCAGGCCGCCACCACGCCAACGTTTCTGACCCTCAGCGCAGGGCCAGGAAGTCCGGGCTGACCACGAAGCGGACGGCGTCGAGGCGCAGCCGGGCTTCGGGGATCGCGGCAAGCAGGGCGTCGCGCTCGGCCGCGATGGCATCGACTTCCTCGTCGGTGATCGACGGATTCACGGCGTGCAGGGCGACCAGGCGCGCGTGCTCCGCTTCCAGTTCGTGACGTGCGGCGTCGAGGGCTTCCGCCTTGAGTACTTCCGCGCGTGCCTCGGCAAGATCCTGCGCGCGTTCGAGCATCGGCGGCACGAGCTTGGAAAGGAACTTGCGGTAGCGCGCCACCTCGATGTTACGGTCGGACGCGCGACGCAGTGCGACATCGCTCGGCCGGAACTGGGCACGCTCGGTCAGCTTGGTATCCACCGTCAACAGGAGCGGCGTGGTCGGCAGGAAGCGGCCCGCGTCGAGCGTGCGATCGGCGACGATCTCCAGGACGAAGACCGTCTGCAGGAGTGCCGTGCGCACGGGCAGGGCGTCGTCGACGAGGAAGGCCGCATTGCCGTCTTCGCCGGAAACCAGAAGGTCGACCGCGGCAAGCACCATCGGATGATCGAGACGTAGCAGCGGAAGCTCTTCGCGAGCCAGCGCCAGCTCGCGCGAGAACGTGATCGATACCGGACCATCGGCGAAGCCCGGCAGACCATCCGTCGACAGGTATTGCGGATCGAGCAGTACGATGTCGCGGGCCAATTCCTCGGCATGCACGCCGTAGGTCTCGAACAGGCGTTGGATGAAAATGTCGCGCGCCGGATCCACGTCTTCGGCGGCGAAACTGCCGGCCAGGTCGCCCGCATGCGGATCGCGGCTGGCGGCGAGTTCCAGAAGGTGGTCGCGGCCGGCATGGATCAGTGCGGACAATTCCTCGTGCACTCCACGTGTCTCGGCGATCAACGCGTCCAGTTCCTGGTCGCGGTCGTCGTCTTCGCGGGCGTGCTCGTCGGCAAGCGTGGAGAGCAGCGGTCCGAAGCGGCGCAACAGCTCGCGGCCGTCGGCCGGGCTGCTACGGAAGGCATCCAGGCCTTCGTCGTACCAACGGGCGAGCACATGCTGGGCGCTCTGTTCCACCACCGGCACGTGGATGACGATGTCGTGCTTCTGGCCGATGCGGTCGAGGCGGCCGATGCGTTGCTCGAGCAGATCCGGATCCAGCGGCAGGTCCCACATCACCAGGCGGTGGGCGAACTGGAAATTGCGACCTTCCGAGCCGATCTCCGAACACAGGAGAAGGCGCGCGCCGTCGGGCTGGGCGAAGAACGCGGCGTTGCGGTCGCGCTGCACGATGCCCAGGCCCTCGTGGAATCGAGCCACGCCTACGCCGCTCTTCGTACGCAGTGCGTCCTCGATCGCCATGACCTTGGTCTGGCTGCGGCAGAGCAGGAGGAATTTGTCGCCGGGATGTGTGTCGAGCAGGCCGATGAGCGCGGCAAGACGGGGATCGTCCGCATAGTCGAACTCGAGGGGTGCCGGTGGCTGCTGGATATCCGAGCGGAACTCGGCAAGCAACGCATCGCGACGGCCGGCGTCGAGCGCCGCCGGATCGATGGGCAGCACTTCCGGCAGGCGGCGCGGGAAACCGCCGATACCCGCACGACGATTGCGGAACATCGCGCGGCCGGTGCCATGACGATCGATGAGTGCCGCGAGCAATTCGTCGGTCGCACCCGGGCGGTCGAGCAACGAGAGCAACTCGCGATCGCCCTTGAAGCGGTCGGCGAGCACCTTGTGCTGTTCGACGTCGAGCGCCTTGCTTTCGGCGAGCGCGCTCGCGGCGTCCGACAGTGGTCCGTAGCCCGCGGACTCGGCGAGGTAGGCATCGAGGTTGGCGTAGCGTTGTGGATCGAGCAGGCGAAGGCGGGCGAAGTGGCCCGCGCGGCCCAGTTGTTCCGGCGTGGCGGTGAGCAGGATCACGCCGGGCGTGGCCGATGCGAGCTCTTCCACCAGGCGGTAGCGTGGGCTGGCGCCTTCGGGCGTCCACTCGAGGTGGTGGGCCTCGTCGACCACGATCAGGTCCCAGCCGGCTTCGCTCAACTGCGCGGCGCGACGCGGCGACGATTCGAGGAAGGCGAAGTCGGCGATGACGAGCTGCTCGTCTTCGAACGGGTTGCGTCCGTCATTGGCCTGCTCGATGGCTTCGCAGCGCTCCTCGTCGAAGATCGAGAAGGAGAGGTTGAAGCGGCGCAGCAGTTCCACGAACCACTGGTACACCAGCGTTTCCGGCAGCAGCACCAGCACCCGCCCGGCGCGGCCCGCGGCGAGTTGGCGGGAGAGGATCATGCCCGCTTCGATCGTCTTGCCCAGGCCCACCTCATCCGCCAGCAGCACACGGGGCGGGCGGCGTGCGGCGGCGATGCCGGCCACGCGGAGCTGGTGCGGAACCAGGCCGATGCGTGCCGATTCGAGGCCCCAGGCCGCGGAACGGCGTGCCTCGGCACGACGGCGCAAGGCTTCGAAGCGCAGGTCGAAACGATCGTTGGGATCCGTGCGGCCACCGATCAGGCGATCGTCCGCCTGCGACAGCGCCTGCTCGTCATCCAGCTGGCCTTCTTCGAGTTCGCGGCCTTCGCCACGATAGACGAAGAGGCCTTCACGCTCGTCGATGCGTTCCACCAGGAAGGCGATGCCCTTGCCGGACACACGCTGTCCGGCGCGGAATTCGGCCCGGATCAGTGGTGCGCTGTCCGTGGCATACGGGCGCAGGACGCCCGATTTCGCGAACAGGACCTGCACGCTGCGCCCTTCGACGCGGAGAATGGTGCCGAGACCGAGTTCGGGTTCGGCAGAGGAAATCCAGCGTTGACCGGGTTGGAACATGCTTTGGGGAGCCGATACATCAAGGGGGCGCCAATTATCCGCCCGGGAGGCTCCCGTGCCTACCGTGTCGTGAAACCTGCCGGATCCGGGGGGATCAGGTCTCGGCCCAGCGACGCAGGAGGTTGTGATAGACACCGGTCAGCTGAAGGATCGATGCCTGGTCGGCCGCGCTGGCCGAAAGATTGCGGATCGCCGTATCCAGCTCGAGCAGAAGGCGCCGCGCGCCATCGTCGCGGACCATGCTCTGCACCCAGAAGAACGAAGCGTAGCGTGCGCCCCGGGTGACGGGCGTGACCCGGTGAAGGCTGGAGGACGGATAGACGATGGCGTCGCCGGCGGGCAGTTTCACCTCGTGCTCGCCGTAGGTGTCGCTGACGATCAGTTCGCCGCCGTCGTATTCCTCCGGTTCGCTGAGGAAGATCGTGCAGGAGATGTCGCTACGCACGTGCGTGTCGTCCATGCCCGTCGACATGACGGCACCATCGATGTGGAAACCGTATTCGCCTCCACCCTCGTAACGGTTGAAGCGAGGCGACAGCGTGCGCAACGGAAGCGCCGCGGCATGGTAGAGGGGGTGCCGGTGCAGGGCGGCGACCACCATGTCGCCGAGTTCGCGGCGCAAGGGCGACGCATCGGGCAGCTGCAGGTTGCGCTTCACCCTGGCGCCTTGCGGACCGACGGTCTGCCGGCCGTCGGTCCACTCGGCGTTGGCCATCGCGGCACGCATCCCAGCGACCTGTTCCTTGCTCAGGACTTCCGGGATGTGCATCAGCATGGCTTCGGTTCCTCGGTCAGAAACGGACGTTCGCGGTCAGCATGGCGGAGCGGGGCGTTCCCGGCGTGTAGCGGAAACCGCTCTTGTTGATGGCCGCCACGTAGTCCTTGTCGAACAGGTTGTAGATATTGAGCTGCAGGTCGAAGTGGCGATTGACCGGGTAGCTCGCCATCGCGTCGAAGACCCAGTATGACCCGGTCGACTTCGGCGTGCCCACCTGGCTGTCGCTGCCACGCTTCAGTTCGCCGTTGTAGCGGGCGCCGCCGCCGATGGTGAGGTTGAACGGCAGGTGGTAGGTCGTCCATGCGGTGAAGGCCTTCTTCGGTGTATAGGCGAGGTCGTCCGAGCCGTCGCTGGTCACCGAAGTTCCCTTCTGGACCTTGGCGTCCGTGGTCGTGAAGCCCGCGCTCACGGCCCAGTCCTCGGTGATCTTGCCGACCGCGGAGAGCTCCACGCCCTGCACGCGCTTCTTGCCAATCTGGTAGTACTGCAGGTCGGTGGGATCCTGGACCAGTTCATTCGTGACGGTCGTACGGTACAGGGCCGCGGTCAGCAACAGCTTCTCGCCGAACAGGTCCCACTTGGTGCCCACCTCGGTCGTGCGCGCCTTCTGCGCGTCGAAGGCGGGGTTGTCGGCGCTGTTCGTCGCGCTGGACAAGGCCAGCGTGTTGCCGCCCGGCGGTTCCTGCGACACGGCGAAGTTGGCGTAGATGCTGCCGTTGGCGGTCGGCTTGTAGAGGACGCCGAGCTTGTAGTTCTTCAG
>DATNJP010000366.1:0-9647 GCA_035603855.1 Luteibacter sp.
CGCCGCCACACGCTCAACGGCACCGTGCACCACTTCCGGAGTCCACTCCGCGAGCGCCGCCAGTTCCTTCTTCGCCGCGTCGAGTGCGGCCGGGGCGGTGTCGTTGCGCAGGTGTTTCTCCACGGCCTTGTCGTCCCACTCAACGATCGGGCCGTACCAGATCTTCGCGCGCTCAGCCATTTCCTTGAAGGTCTGCACGCGGTCGCGCAGCGCGACGACGACGTCGGCGGGATTCGGACCTTGCGTCGCGTCGATGCCGATCTTCGCCAGGTGCCAGGCGAGCTCGGGACCCAGCGATTCCGGTGCGTCCGTCTTCAGGTAATGCTGGTTCAACCAGGAGAGCTTGTTCACGTCGAAGCGCGAGGCCGCCTTGTTGACGTCGGCGATGTCGAACAGCGTCGTCATCTCGTCCACCGAGAAGATTTCCTGGTCGCCATGCGACCAGCCCAGGCGGACGAGGTAATTGAGCAGCGCGTGCGGAAGGAAGCCATCGTCGCGGTACTGCATGACGCTGACGGCGCCGTGGCGCTTCGACAGCTTCTGCCCATCCGGGCCGAGGATCATCGGCAGGTGCGCGAACTCGGGCACCGGCGCACCCAGCGCCTTGTAGATGTTGATCTGGCGCGGCGTGTTGTTGACATGGTCGTCGCCGCGGATCACCTCGGTGATGCCCATGTCGATATCGTCGACCACCACCGCGAAGTTGTACGTCGGGAAGCCGTCCGAGCGGAAGATCACGAGGTCGTCCAGCTCCTCGTTCGACCACTCGATACGCCCCTTCACCTTGTCGTCGAACACGACGCTGCCGGAGGTCGGGTTCTTGAAGCGGATGACGCGATTCGGATCGTCGCGATACGCCTCGTTGCGATCGCGGTAGTAGCCGTTGTAACGCGGCTTCACGCCCGCGGCCATGGCGGCGTTGCGCATCGCCTCGATCTCTTCCTTCGACTCGTAGGCGTAGTACGCCTTCCCCTCGCGGAGCAACTGGTCGGCCACTTCGCGATAGCGGTCCATGCGCAGGGTCTGGTAATACGGACCCTCGTCATGCACGAGCCCGAGCCACGACATGCCGTCGAGAATGGCCTGCACGGCTTCCTGCGTGGAACGCTCGCGATCGGTGTCTTCGATGCGCAGCACGAACTCGCCACCGCGACGGCGGGCCTCCAGCCAGCAGTAAAGCGCGGTGCGGGCACCACCGATGTGGAGGTAGCCGGTGGGGCTGGGAGCGAAACGGGTGCGAACGGTCATCGTGGAGGTCATCGTGCGGACAATCGGCCGATTTTAGCCGATCCGGTCCCCTTCCAGCGGGCTGCCACTGTCATCTGCCGGTCATACCCCCATAACCCCCGCGACACGCCCCGGCGCGACCATAGGTCAACCAGGCCACCAGGGGCACCGCCATGCGAGTCGGCATCGTCACCGAGACCTATGCACCGGACGTCAACGGTGTCGCCCTGACCGTCCAGTCCCTTGCCCGCGGACTCCTGCGCCGCGGTCACTCCATCGACCTGGTCCGTCCGATCCATCCTTCGACCCCGCCCCTCGCCGAAGCCGGCATGGACGTACTCGCCGTCGAAGGCGCCGCGGTGCCGCGCTACGCGGGCCTGCGCTTCGGCCTGCCCTCCCGTTTTCGCATCGAGCGCCGCTGGCGCTCCGAACGGCCGGATGCCATCTACGTGGCCACGGAAGGCCCCCTGGGCTGGAGCGCCGTCAGTGCGGCGCGCCGGCTCGGCATCCCGGTCGCCACCGGGTTCCATACCCGCTTCGATTTCTATGTCGGCCACTATGGTTTCGGCGCGCTGACTCCGCTGGTGCGGCACTACCTGGCCCGCTTCCACCGCCGCGCGCAGACCACCCTCGTGCCAACCGGCCAGCTGGCGGGTGAGCTCAACGATCTCGGCGTGCACGACGTGCGCGTGCTTCGCCGCGCTGTCGACACGGCGCGCTTCCATCCGGAACGCCGCGACGAGAGCCTGCGTGAGGCATGGGGCGCGACGCCCGATGCGCCGGTGGTCCTCAGCGTGGGCCGCGTCGCCCCGGAAAAGAACCTGCACGTGGTGATCGAGGCGTACCGCGCCCTGCTCCGCCGCGTGCCCGGGGCGCGCTGCGTCATCGTCGGTGACGGCCCGGGCCGCGCCGCGCTCGAAGCCGCCAATCCCGACATCGTCTTCGCCGGCACCCGCCGCGGCGACGACCTGGCCGCCTACTACGCCAGCGCGGATCTCTTCGTCTTCCCGAGCCTCACCGAAACCTTCGGCAACGTGGTGCTCGAAGCGATGGCCTCGGGCATCCCCGTGGTCGCCTACGCCGAAGCCGCCGCGCGCGAATTCATTCGCAACGGGCAGAACGGCATTCGCGTCGCCCCCGGCAATGAAAGCGGCCTGATCGAACGTGCCGCCGCCCTGGGTGCCGACAACACCGTACGTACCGCCATGGGGACCGCCGCTCGCGCGTCGGTCGCCAGTCTCTCGCCCGAATCGGTCGTCGCCGAATTCGAATCGATCATGCAGTCCCTCGCCGAGGAGCGCGTCCATGAACGTAGCACCGCCGTCGCCGCGTAGGGCGAGTCTCGATCGACGCATGTGCGTCGCCGCCAACCGCTGGGGCGCGCGTCGCGCCATCGGCATCTTCTTCGGCGCCATCAGCCGTCTCGGCGATGGCGTCTTCTGGTATGCGCTGATGAGCGTCATCGCCGTGGTCGGCGGATGGCGCGGTCTTGCCGTGGCCGTCCAGATGGCCATCACCGGCCTCACCGCGCTCATGCTCTACCGCGTCCTCAAGCGCTGGACGCGCCGTCCGCGCCCGTTCCGCACCTGCCCCGGCGTGATCGCACACGTGCCGCCGCTGGATGAGTTCAGCTTCCCGTCGGGCCACACGCTGCAGGCGGTCTCGTTCACCGTCGTTGCCGTTGCGCATTACCCCGTGCTCGCACCGTTCCTGATCGGCTTCGCTGCACTGATCGGCGCCTCGCGCGTCGTGCTTGGCCTGCACTATCCGAGCGACGTCATCGCCGCGACGGCGATTGGCGGCGGGCTGGGCACGCTGTCGTTGTGGGCGGAACGCGTCCTGGTCTGAGCGCTACGCAGCCTCGCGCTTCCTGAGGATACCCAGCAGTTCCAGTGCCGCCGGACCGGAAGACGCCGGGTTCTGGCCCGTGGTCAGCAAACCGTCGGTGATGACATACGGCACCCAGTTCGCCTTCTGCGAGTAGATGGCGCCCTTGGCCTTCAACTCGTCTTCCACGAGGAATGGAACGACGTGGGTCAGGCCCACCGCTTCCTCTTCGCTGTTGGCGAATCCCGTGACGCGCTTGCCCTTGACCAGGAACTCGCCATCGGGCCCGTGAACGTGGCGAAGCGCGCCCGGCGCATGACACACCAGCGCGAGAGGCTTGCCGGCGGCATAGAAGCTTTCAAGAAGCCGGATCGAGTGCTCGTCTTCCGCCAGATCCCACATCGGCCCGTGCCCACCCGGATAGAACACGGCATCGAAACCCTCGTGCGACACCGACTCCAGTTTCACCGTGTTCGCAAGCACGTTCTCGGCATCCGCGTCGGCCTCGAAGCGTCGCGTCAAGTCGGTCCGGAACTGTTCTTCATTGCTCTTCGGATCGAGCGGAGGCTGCCCGCCCTTCGGTGACGCCAGCACGAGATCAATGCCGTTGTCCTTGAAGTTGAAATACGGCGCGGCGAGCTCCTCCAGCCAGAACCCCGTCTTCTTGCCGGTATCGCCAAGCGTGTCGTGCGACGTGAGCACCATCAGGATCTTCATCTTCCACCTCATGAGGCAAGGGAATTCGCGAGACCCTGTTCCGCGCGGACCGTCGAGGTCACTGGAGAACGATAGGCTCGCTAGGAGAGAGGGGATTGCGTGTTCTTGCTGCCTGGTCTTCACGGACGACGAACTGTCGTGCGGTGGTGCGGCGGCGTGGCGGCGTGGCGTAAGAGCCGGCGGGTACCACCCTCGGGGCCACGCCTGCGGCGACCCGGAAAGGAGGGCCGCGAAGAGCGGCCGTTTATCTATTGCCCTTCGGGCCGGGTCGGGCTGCGAGTGGAGGTTTCCGATTCGACATCCTGTCTCAGCGGAAACGGCCGGCCATCCCTGGCCGGCCCCCTGCGGGCTTTTTCCACTCGCCGCCCTCGCCTGCGGCTACCGGCCCCGAGGGTGGTACCCGCCGGCTCTTCCGGACACTGAGGTGGAGTGATGGGAGAGCACGGCTCACAATCCTGGGACTGAGTCCCAGTGGCTGACTGTGAGCATGAGTGTGAATGTGGGAGCGGCTTCAGCGGCGATGGGTGCTTGCCAAGGACTGGCCCGCTGCCGCGGGATCGCCGCTGAAGCGGCTCCCACAAGGGCTCTCACAAGGGCGATGAATAGTCGACCCACCAGCTAGCGAGCGGTGCGCTCGACCCACACCAAACCTCAGGGTGTGGAAGAGCCGGCGGGGGTCACCCTCGGGGCCGGTAGCGTAGGCGAGGCGTCCCACCGGAAAAAGCCCGTCAGGGGGCTGGCCATGGATGGCCGGCCGTTTCCGCTGAGACAGGATGTCGAATCGGAAACCTCCGGGGGGACGCCGACCCGGGCCGAAGGCCATTGATACACGGCGGCGGTAGCCGCCCTCCCTAGCGGGTCGCCGGAGGCGTGGCCCCGAGGGTGACCCCCGCCGGCTCTTACCGCGTCGTACGACGCGCAAACGCGATGCCGAAGGGCGAGCCCTCCTAAAAAAAAACGCGAACAAACCCAAAAAAAAGCCCCGCAAAATGCGGGGCTTCAGTTCCTGCGTAAGAACGAAGCTTACGCAGTGGCGCGGATGCGCTCGACGATCGCGTCGCCGAAGGTGTCCGTGGTGCCGGTGCCGCCGACGTCCGGCGTGGTGCGGTCGCCGGCGTCCATCACGTCGCGGATCGCGCTACGCAGACGGGTGGCCTTGGCTACCATGTCGAGGTGATCCAGCATGTCCGCCGCGGCGAGCAGCAGTGCGCACGGGTTGGCCTTCTTCTGGCCCGCGATGTCCGGCGCCGAACCGTGCACCGCCTCGAAGATCGCCGCTTCCTTGCCGATGTTCGCGCCCGGTGCGAGACCGAGGCCGCCGACCAGGCCGGCGCAGAGATCGGAGAGGATGTCGCCGAACAGGTTCGTGGTCACGATCACGTCGAACTGGTACGGATTCATCACCAGCTGCATGCAAGCGTTGTCCACGATCATCTCGCCGAACTCGATGTCCGGGTAGTCCTTGGCCACTTCGCGCGCCACCGTCAGGAACAGGCCCGACGAGGTCTTCATGATGTTGGCCTTGTGCACCGCCGTGACCTTCTTGCGACCCTTCTGGCGAGCCATTTCGAAAGCGTACTTGCAGATGCGCTGCATGCCCGGGCGGGTGTTGCGGATCATCGAGATGGCGACTTCGTTGTCACCTTCGCCCGTCTGCGTCTGGCCTTCGGCGAGGTACGCGCCTTCGGTGTTCTCACGCACCGTGATGATGTCGATGTTCTCGAAACGCGCCTTCGTGCCCGGGAAGCTGATCGCCGGACGCACGTTCGCGTAGAGGTCGAACTTGCGGCGCAGGGTGACGTTGATCGAAGTGAAGCCGCCGCCGATCGGCGTGGTCAGCGGACCCTTCAGGGCGACCTTGTGCTCGGCGATCTTGTCCAGCGTGGCCTGCGGGAGCAGGTCGCCATGCTTCTCGAGCGCCACCACGCCCGCGTCCACGTAGTCGTAGCTGAGGCCGCAGTCCAGCGCATCGAGGACGCGGATGGTCGCGTCCATGATCTCGGGGCCGATGCCGTCGCCGGGGATCACGGCAATGGTCTTGCTCATGGGGGTAACTCCTGAAGGAAAGCGGGGACGCAGGGCACGCGAAAGGCACGTGCGGGGAGAAAAATCGCCCAATTATCGGCGATACCGCCCACTTCCATCAAGGTTGGCGCCCCCGAGAGGGCGCCCGGTCCACCCGATCAGACCGCGGAATGATCCGCGCAGGCAGCCGCGTCGGCGGGTGCCTCGTTCTCCAGCGAGTCGAGGAAATCCACGGCGCGGCGCAGGTGCGGGATCACGATCGAACCGCCCACCACCAGGCCGACGCTGAACACCTCGAAGAACTCGTCGCGATTGACGCCGGCTTCCTTGCACTGGGCCACGTGGTAGCTGATGCAGTCGTCGCAGCGCAGGACCATCGAAGCCACCAGGCCGAGCATCTCCTTCGTCTTCACATCCAGCGCGCCCTCACGGTACGTCTGGGTGTCCAGGGCGAAGAAGCGGCGGACGACCTGGTTGTCTTCCGACAGGATGCGCTCGTTCATCCGCTTGCGGAACGCGGTGAACTCTTCCACGCGATCGCCGGCCATCAGTGCGCCGCCTCGAGGATTTCGGCCAGGCGGCCGCTACGGTCGGCGGCGGCGAGATCGTCGAAGCCGCCCACGTGCGTGCCGTTGATGAAGATCTGCGGGACGGTGCGGCGGCCGCCGCTCTTCTCCAGCATGATGTCGCGCTGCGCCGGGTCCATGTCGATGCGCACCTCGTTCCATGCCAGGCCCTTGGCCTTGAGCAGGTTCTTGGCCGCCACGCAGTACGGGCAGACAGCGGTGGAATAGATGGTGATCTCAGGGGTGGACATGGAGGGTTTCTCCGAACCGGAATGGGCGCAAGATGGCGATCAGGAGCGGATTTTACAAGGCGGAAGCGAACCCTGCCGCCCCCCTGCGGTCGAAATGCCGCACTCCCCCATCCGTCCGATCATTGGGTGATGGTATCGTCGTTCGACCTATGCGCATGCCCTTTCCCCGCCTCCTCGTCCTTGCCGCCGCCACCCTCGCGACCTTCGCCGCAGGGGCCCAGGACAACGTTCGCCTGCCGGACCTGGGCAGCTCCGCCAACGCCCTCATCAGCCCGCGGGAGGCCGACGAATACGGCGCCATGATGCTGCGCCAGATGCATGCGCTGGACATGACCGTCGACGATGCCCTGCTCGACCAGTACATCAACGACCTGGGCTACCGTCTCGTCGCCTCGAGCGACCGGCCGAAGGACCATTTCTCGTTCTTCATCGTGCGGGACACACAGATCAACGCATTCGCGGCGCCGGGCGGCTATATCGGCGTGAACGCGGGCCTGATCAACATCACCAGCAACGAAAGCGAGCTGGCAGGCGTTATCGCCCATGAAATCGGCCATATCACCCAGAACCATCTCTACCGCGCCTTCGAGGACTCGAAGAAGAACGCGCCGCTGATGGCCCTGGTGCTGCTGGGCGCCATCGCCGCGGGTGCGGGAGGCGGCGCCGGCGACGCGGCGCCGGCGGTCCTGATGGGTGGCCAGGGCCTGCTCATGCAGCGGCAGATCAACTTCACCCGCAAGGACGAGATCGAAGCCGACCGCGTCGGCATCCAGACCCTGGCCAACGCGGGCTACGACCCCGACGCCATGGCGGAATTCTTCGGCCGCATGCAGGACACCCTGCGCGTCGGCGAGGGCGAAGAGGCCCTGCCTGCCCTGCTCCAGACCCATCCGGTGACCCTCGCCCGCATCAGCGACGCCAAGGCCCGCGCCCGCGTCATCGAGGAAAAACAGGCCAACAAGCCGCGCATGCCCACGCTGGACAAGGCCACGTGGGAAAAGACCACGGCACCCGTCCTCTACGTGAAGGACCCGACCACCCTGGTCAACGCCTCCGGGAAGGTCGCGGCGGAGAGCGTCGGCGACACCTACGCCCTGATGCGCGAGCGAGTGCGCGTGCTCTCGGGCGACGCCCTGAAGCTCACCACCTACTACGCCACGAACCTGAAGCGGAAGGATTTCGACACCGCGGCGAACCGTTATGGCTACGCGCTGACCCTGCTGCGGACCGGGCACGGCGCCCAGGCGGCCGAACAGCTCCAGCCCCTGCTGGCCAGCCAGCCGGACAACGTGGTCATCCGCCTGGCCATGGCCGACGCCTACGAGGACGCCGGTCGCCACGGGGACGCCATGGCGATCTACAAGTCGCTGCACGACAACTCGCCGCGTAACCGTGCCGTGGCGCTGGGCTATGCCAAGGCCCTGGCCGATAGCGGGCGGGCCGAGGATGCCCGGGCCGCCACGACCCTGTTGCGCCCGATGCTGGACGACAGCGAGGACCCGGAAATCTTCCGCACCTTCGCCCGGGCCAGCGAACGCTCCGGCGATACGGTTCGCGCGGCCGAGGCTTATGCCGATAGTGCGTATCTCTCCGGACGCCCTTTCGACGCCATGGAACAGCTGAAACGCCTGCTCAAGCGCGACGACCTGGATTACTACCAGCGCTCGCGGATCCAGGCCCGGATCAGCGACCTGACCCCGCTTTTGCTGGAATTGCGCAAGCGCCGGGTGACCACGGACGACAACCCCGACGGACGCAGCCAGTAGACAATTGTTACGATTGTCATTGCCGTGTAACACAGCATGGCTGCAATATGACCGTCATAGCCAACGAGCGGTCCCAGCGTGCATAAACGCATTCTTATCGTGGAAGACGAGGCTTCGATTCGCGACATGGTCGCCTTTGCTCTTCGCAAGGCGGGTATGGACGCGGCTCACGCCGCCGACGCCCGCGCCGCCCAGATGGCCATCTCCGAGCGGGTCCCGGACCTCATCCTGCTCGACTGGATGCTGCCCGGTACCAGTGGCCTGGAACTGGCCCGTCGCCTTCGCCGCGAAGAACTCTCGCGGGAAATCCCCATCATCATGCTCACCGCGCGCGGCGAGGAAATGGACCGCGTGAACGGCCTGGAGGCCGGCGTCGACGACTACGTCATCAAGCCGTTCTCCACCCGCGAACTGATCGCCCGGATCAAGGCGGTCCTCCGCCGCAGCCAGGGCGACGACGGTTCCGGCGTGGTCGAACTCGGTGGCCTTCGCATCGACGGACCCGCGCACCGCGTGTTCGCCGGCGAGGAAGCCGTGCCGATCGGTCCGACCGAATACCGGCTGCTGTTCTTCTTCATGACCCACCCCGAGCGCGTGTACTCGCGCGCGCAGCTGCTCGACCACGTGTGGGGCGGCAGCGTGTACGTGGAAGAACGCACGGTCGACGTCCATATCCGGCGCCTTCGCAAGACGCTGGAGCCGTGGAAACTGGACGATATGGTCCAGACCGTTCGTGGTGCGGGTTACCGGTTCTCGTCGAACACCTAGGTATTCGCCGGTCAGCCGCGCTATGGTGCGATTCACCAGACCGTCATCGGCTCGACGCATGCTTGTTCGACACGTTCCATCCTGGCGACTGCCTGTCGCGTGCGCCGCCCTCCTCATCGTGGGCGGTGCCGTGGGCGCGCTTGCCGGCGCCACTTTCGTCGGCGTGACCCTTGTCGCGCTGGCGGAAATCGTCGTCCTGCTGTCGCTGTTCCGTCACAAGTCGGGGCCAATGTTGCAATCGACCGCCACGCCCCACCCTGAGTATGACCGTCTGATGACTCGCACCCGCCGTATCGCATCCCGTCTGCGCGATTTGCGCAGCGCGGCCGGAACCCTGCCCGACGCCGTGGTCCTCCTGGATCACTCGTTGCACGTGCGCTGGTTCAACCACGCGGCGGAAGAACTCCTGGGCTTCAAGCGTCCGCGCGACCGTGGCCGCCTCATCGCCGAACTGCTGCGTAATACGGAGCTGGCGGAATGGCTGGCCGAAGGCGCGCGCG
>DATNJP010000367.1:0-3038 GCA_035603855.1 Luteibacter sp.
CTCGATGAGGCGCGCCGCTTCGGTGCCGGGGAGCGGCAGGCATGCCTGGAGCGTGCGTTCGACACTCGCCGTCGTCGTCCGTGCCCACACCTCCATGTCGATCCCACACATCGCATCGAACGGCCTTTCCATCGAGTGCTCTCCCTGTGTGCGGCACGCCTGTTTCCTACCTGGAAAAAGCTTGTGTGCCGCGGCGTCCTCAAGACGTCCCCGATGCTATGTCGTTCCGATGCGCTACCGATATAGGTCATTGCAAGGGGCCAGTCCGACGACCCTGTTTCCGCCGAATCGGCGCAGCGATCGCTCCGGCGTCCTTTTTCTCGGGCCGCCCTGGGCACGTTCGCGGAGTGATTCGAAGATTCCTGCCGTTGACTTCGGACGTCCAGAGGGCTAATTTGCCGCCTGCAAGCGGTCTTTATCTTTTTATTCGAATAGAGAGATAAAGCTAAGAGGGAAGCCGGTGGGAATCCGGCGCTGCCCCGCAGCGGTATGTGGAGACGAACCCGTCACAGGCACTGGATCGATGGCGATCCGGGAAGCGACGGGCAAGGCGACGCCCCGGCGTCACATCCACGAGCCCGAAGACCTGCCGCCAGCCGGAACGAACGCGCCGTCATGGGTGCGCTCGCTCCGTCCGACCTGGATCTTCGCCTCCCCGGGCGGTGGTCCGGTTCGCCCGCGGGGGCGAAGGTCGACGGCAACCCCCATGACGCATGCGTTCGTCTCCCGGCCTGTCCTGGAGGCGCGTGCGTCGTGCGACGAGCCGCCCTTCCCTCCTCTTTCTTACAAAGAGGAACAGTCATGCCACACGTTACTTACCCCGGTTTTCCACGCATCGGCCGCCGTCGCGAGCTGAAACGCGCGCTGGAAAGTCATTGGAAAGGGGATATCGGCGCCGGCGAGTTGCGGGATGTCGCGCGCCAACTGCGTCTCCGGCACTGGGCGCTCGCACGCGATGCCGGTGCCGACAGCGTCCCGGTGAACGATTTTTCGTTGTACGACCACGTGCTGGACGCCGCGGTCATGGTGGACGCCATTCCCGCGCGCTATCGCGCGCTCCACGAGCGCGACGCCCTTGCCGGTTATTTCGCCATGGCGCGTGGCAGGCAGGACGGCGACGTCGACCTGCACGCGCTTGAAATGACCAAGTGGTTCGACACCAACTATCACTACATCGTCCCCGAACTGTCGGCTGGCCAGACGTTCACCGCGCAACCGGCCAAGGCCGTCGAGGAATACCGCGAGGCGGTGGCGGCCGGCCACGTCGCGCGTCCCGTGCTGCTTGGCCCCATCACCTTCTTGCGACTCGCGAAGACGGTTGACGGCAGCGATCCACTGGATCTTCTCGATGCGCTGCTGCCGGCGTGGCTCGGCGTACTGGATGCCCTCGTTGCCGCGGGTGCGGAGTGGGTCCAGGTGGATGAGCCCGTGCTGGTGCTCGATCTCGACGCGGCATCGCGCGACGCGTTCCGTCGCGTCTATGCCGCGATCGCCTCGCACTCGCCGGTGAAGCTACTGCTTGCCACGTATTTCGGCGCGCTCGACGACAACCTTGCGCTGGCTGTCTCGCTGCCCGTCGCCGGCCTACACGTCGATCTCGCCCGCGCACCCGAACAGCTGGACGCGGTACTCGACGCGCTGCCGGCGGGGCGCGTGCTTTCCGCCGGGGTGCTCGATGGACGCAATATCTGGCTCAGCGACCCGTCGACGATCCTGCCGCGCGTGCAGGCCTTGCGCGAGCGCCTCGGCGATGAGCGCCTCTGGTTGTCGACGTCCTGCTCGCTGTTGCATGTGCCCATCGATGCCTCCGAGGAAAAACATCTCGGGGACGGCATGGGCGCGTGGCTGTCGTTCGCACGGCAGAAGATCGGCGAACTACGCCGCTACGCCGATGCGGCCAGCGACGGCATCGCGCGTGAGGCGCTGGCGCGCCAGCACGTCGTCGTCACCAGCCGCCAGGCTTCGCCCGATGTCGTGCGGGCGGATGTCCGGAGCCGCACCCGCCAGCTCACGCCGCAATTCGGCCAGCGTCGATCGGCGTATCCGTTCCGCGCCGCCGCGCAGCGGCAGCGTTTCGGGCTGCCCGACCTGCCCACGACCACCATCGGCTCGTTCCCACAAACCGCCGCCTTGCGCGTGGCCCGCGCCGCGCACCGCTCGGGCAAGCTGGACGATGACGCCTATGCGGCCATCCTGCGCGACGAGGTGCGCAAGGCCGTCACCTTCCAGGAAGAAGCGGGCATCGACGTGCTCGTGCACGGCGAGCCCGAACGCAACGACATGGTCGAATACTTCGGCGAGCAACTCGATGGCTACGCCTTCACCTCGCTCGGCTGGGTACAGAGCTATGGCTCGCGCTGCGTGAAGCCACCGATCATTTACGGCGACGTGGCGCGCCCCGTCGCGATGACCGTCGGTTGGTCGGCGTTCGCGCAATCGCTCACGGAAAAACCGATGAAAGGCATGCTCACCGGTCCGGTGACGATGCTGCAATGGTCGTTCGTGCGCGACGACCTGCCGCGTGCGGAGGTCTGCCGCCAGATCGCCCTCGCGTTGCGCGACGAAGTCCACGACCTGGAGAAGGCTGGCATCGGCATCGTGCAGATCGACGAGCCCGCGTTGCGCGAAGGCCTGCCGCTGCGTCGCGCCGACTGGGCGGACTACCTCGCCTGGGCCGTGGAAGCCTTCCGCATCACCGCGGGCGGCGTCAGCGATGCGACCCAGGTGCACACCCACATGTGCTACTCGGAGTTCAACGACATCATCGAGGCCGTGGCGGCGATGGACGCCGACGTGATCTCGATCGAGACCAGCCGCTCGCGGATGGAACTGCTGGATGCCTTCACCCGCTTCCGCTACCCCAACGGGATCGGCCCGGGTGTCTACGACATCCATTCCCCCCGGGTGCCCACCGAGGGTGAAATGGCCGACCTGCTGGCCCGCGCCCTGCAGGTACTCCGCCCCGACCAGGTCTGGGTCAACCCGGACTGCGGCCTGAAGACCCGCGGCTGGCCCGAGGTGGCGGAGGCGCTGAGGGG
>DATNJP010000368.1:0-4541 GCA_035603855.1 Luteibacter sp.
TCCAGGGCGCGCTGGCCATCGCTGGCTTCGCGGACCTGGTGTCCGTGGACCTGGAGCATTTCGGCGAGGGTGGTGCGCACCAGCCAGTCGTCCTCGACGACCACGATGCGCACGGCACCGGCATGCTCCGCTTCGGATGCCGTGCCGCCCTGCGTCGCGTCTTCGGCAGCGAAAGGCCTCGCCTCGCGCACGTCGCTGGCGAAGACGATCACGGCGATCGCGCGACCGTCCTCCGCCATAAGCGGGCTGTAGTCGACGCGGATCGTCCCGGCGTCGCCTGTCCGGTCCAGGGACAGGTGACGGCCGCGCGGCGCCTGTCCGGCCAGCACCGCGTCGAGCACATCGGCGCCGAAGGCGTCGCTATCGGGCCATGCGTCCGCCGCTGGTTTGCCGAGCGCACGGGGGTGGTGCTCGCCGACGATGGCGCGGAATGCGTCGTTATAAACGAAGTTACGCTCCGTGCCGTGAAACATGGCCATGGGCACGTCCGCGCGAAGCATCAGCGCCAGGGCGTGCCGCAACGCCGCGGGCCAGCTGTCGATCGGTCCCATCGACGTGCGCTTCCAGTCGATGTCCGCGATCAGCTTGCCCAGTTCCCGGTCGTGCGGAAGAAACCAGTGGGGGTTGTTCGTCGAGACAGGCATGGGTCCACCTTCGGTGACATGGCGTGCATGTTAGTAACAAACCCGCATGGCGTGCGGCTTGACGATTCCGTCGCGAACTTTCGTTATGCCTTTCCGGCAGGGTCGGTCGCTTTCCCGGGGCGGCCTCTTCATGCTCCACGACAACCGGCATGGTCAGGGATAGGCTGGTTTCACCCCCCCCCTCGTGTCGGAGTCGCGCCATGCACGCCCATGCGAGGCCCGTGGTGATCGACATGCGCGGCATCGGAAAGGTGTTCCACGCCGGCGCGATCGAATGCCAGGTCCTGACCGACATTCACCTGAACGTGCGGCAGGGCGAATTCGTTTCCATCGCCGGACCGTCCGGCTGCGGAAAGACGACGCTCCTATCGCTGATGGGCCTGCTCGACGTGCCCACGCATGGAGAGTTGCAGTTCCATGGCGTGTCGGTCGACGGATTGGGAAAAGCCGAGAGAGCCCGCCTGCGCAATCGCCATATCGGCTTCGTCTTCCAGGCGTTCAACCTGATCGAAGACCTCAGTGTCGCCGAGAACGTCGAGCTGCCGTTGACTTTCAGCGACGACCTGTCATCGCGCGAGCGTGCCAGGCGGGTGCGCGACGCACTGGGCAGCGTCGGCATGACACACCGCATGCGCCACTATCCATCGCAGTTGTCCGGCGGACAGCAACAGCGCGTCGCCGTGGCGCGCGCACTGGCGGGCGATCCTTCCATCCTGCTGGCGGACGAGCCGACCGGCAACCTCGACCTGCACAACGGCGAACTGGTCATGGCCCTGCTGAGCAGGCTGCACGCGGCGGGCCGCACCATCTGCATGGTCACGCACGACGAGCGCTTCGGCGCCGTCGCCGACCGCACCATCCGGCTCCTTGATGGCCGCATCGTCGACGAAAGTACCTACCGGCAGCTGCAGAGCGAGGTCGAATCGGGCCTCGACGAAAGCCGCGCCGGCGAATCGTTCCTGTGAACTGGACCGGCGACGTGCTCCGGTCGCACCGGACCCTGTTACGCAGGCCCGGCTTCCTGCTTCTCGCCTCGGCCACTCTTTCGTTGGGAACCGCCGTGATGATCGGCGCGCTCACGCTGGTGGACGCGGTGCTGCGCAAGCCACCCCCGTGGCCCAACCATGCCGGCGTGGTCGTGTATGGCGGACGGACGGAAGCCGACCCGATGCGTGCGGCCTCGCCACGCCTCTATGCGCTGGTGGGCCGCCCTTCGTCCGTTCAATCCCATGGCATCGCGCGCATGCCGGAGTCGGCGAACGTGATCTTCGACGGTCGCCGCGCGCTCCTGCGTGCCCAGCGCGTCGATCCGGGCTTCCTTCCGACACTGGGCGTTCGTCCCGCTTTCGGCGGCCCGATGCCGACACAGGCAGGCAGTGCGGAGGTGCTGGTATCGGACTCCCTGTGGCGTGGTTGGCTGGAAGGCGATGCCTCGGTGGTGGGACGCAGTCTCATGGTCGACGGGCAGCCGATGCGGATCGCCGGTGTCCTGCCCGCGGATTACCGCTTCTTCACCGACGTCGACCTGCTCCTTCCGCTGGCCATCCCGGCGGACAGTACCGATACGGCCGAGAACTTCACGGCGGTGGCCCTGCTGGCACGCAAGCCGCAGGCCGCACTGTTCTCCGGCGAGGTGTCCCGCGTCGTCGCGTCCCATGCGGGGGCACTTCGCCTCGTCCCGAAGGACCTGCGCTGGTACGGGGCGACGTTGCTGGCAACGCTCGTGGCACCCGGCGCGAGCACGACGCTATGGCTGTGCATGGCGTGCGCGTTGCTTGTACTCGCGGTCGCAGGGATGAACGTCTCTAACCTGATGATGACCCGCACGCTCGGGCGCTCGCACGAAACCGCGTTGAAGATCGCATTGGGAGCGGCGGGTTGGCGCCCGCGGCTGCCCGCATTCAGCGACGCCCTGGTGGTGGGATCGCTGGCTGCGGTGATCGGCACGCCGATGGGCATCCTGTTGGTGACCGTGTTCCGGCGTTTCCTGCCTGAGACCTGGCTCACCTCGGCGATACCGCTCGAGCCCGATTGGCGCGTGCTTGTCGTGGTCGCCCTCGGCACCTTGCTGGCCGCCTTGCTGGCCGCGAGCGGCGCGCTGGCCAGCGTACGCGTGGACAGTCTCCTGCGCGACCGCTGGGCGACAGGTGGACAGTCATCCGCGGGTCGTGCGGCGCGGCGTGGTCATGCGGTGTTGATCGTGGCGCAGACGGCGCTCGCCACCGTGTTGCTCACGTTGGGCGTGGCCGCCGCGACGCGCTGGTGGCGGCTTGAACAGGTGCCACTCGGATTCGATCGCTCGCAGGCCATGGTGATGGAACTGCGAGTCGGGTCTCGGCAATATCCCGCGCTCGAGGACGTACTGCGCCTGCTTCGCAGTGTCCGGGCGGGCGCGTCGGAACTACCGGGAGTGACGTCCGCGGGGTGGACCACGCAACTGCCTGTCGGCGAAGGTTTCGTCATGCCCTTCCTCATGCCCGACGGAACGACCGCACACCTGCAATATGCGCTCGCGACGCCGGGAGCACTCGAGGCCATGGGGCTGCGAAAAATCGCCGGGCGATGGTTCGACGAGGATGACGGCCGCCACGCGGATCACGTCGCGGTGGTCAATGAAAGCTATCTGGCGGCGACGCGGTCACGGATCGGCGGCACGGTGCATCTCGCATCCGCATGGGACCGGGGTGCGCGCATCGTGGGTGTCGCGGGCGATACACGGCGCGACGGCGCGACGGAACCGGCGCAGCCCACGGTCTTCATTCCCCTGGCACAGGTGGACGAAAGCGCCTTCGCCTTCATGCGCCAATGGGTTTCGCTGTACGCGGTGCTGCGCGGCCCGGGCATCGCGCCGGCCACCGCCTATTCCTTCTCGCGCGTGGTCGAGGACCGCGCGCCATCCCTGGCACTGGGCCCCGTGCGTTCCCTCGAGCGGCTGGCGCAATCCGCCTCCGCCGCCCAGCGACGCGACGCGGTGCTGCTCGTGACCTTCGCGGCGCTCGCGACGCTGTTGGCCGCCGTGGGTCATTACTCCGTGCAGGCGATCGACGTGGCCGCGCGCCGGCGTGCCTTCGCGTTGCGCGGGGCGCTGGGTGCCACGCCCGTGAACCTGATGGGTGTCGTGGTGAGGCGATCGCTCGCCACGGCGCTGCCGGGCATCACCATGGGCTTGCTTGCGGCGCTTGGCCTGCGCCTGTGGCCGGAGCACGGCACGCCCGGTCCGTTCGATGCGTGGGTGGTCGTCACGGTCGTGTTCCTCATGACCCTGACGACGCTGTGCGCGGTCGCGATACCCGCGTTGCGCGCGGCGGCGGTGGAACCATGGCACGTGCTGCGCAATGACTGATCGACCTTGGAAACATTTGGAAGGAAGGGGAGCTTATGAACCACGTTCGCGAATCCGCCTTGCCCGTGCTGGTCGCCGATGACCACCCGGATGTCCGTCTCGCAATGCGTATGCTGCTGCGTTCGGAAGGCATCCCGTCCGTGGAAGTCGAATCGCCCGCGGCCGCCGTCGAGGCGGTGTCGCGCATCGATTTCGCCTGCGCCGTCATCGACCTGAACTACGCCGCGGACACCACGTCGGGACACGAGGGCCTGGAACTCGTGACACGCCTGCGCGAAGAGGTGCCCGACCTTCCCCTCATCGCGATGACGGCGTGGGGAAGCATCGACGTAGCCGTGCGCGCCATGCGCCTGGGCGCGGCGGACTTCATCGAGAAGCCCTGGAACAATGCGCGCATGATGCATACCGTGCGCAGCCAGATCGCCCTGCACGACATGTGCGACGAGAATCGCCGCCTGCGCGCCGAGGCCGCACTCGCACGGCAGCGTGGCGACGTGCTGCGGATCTGCGAGTCGTCGGCCATGCGCCGTGTCGTGGAGCTGATCGAGCGCGTG
>DATNJP010000369.1:0-3053 GCA_035603855.1 Luteibacter sp.
GTGTAGGTAATCATGACGTGGGCCGATCCGCCGTTGCTTTCCAGCGTGTCGATGCTCACCGATTCGAAACTCTTGTCGACCGACAGGCCATAAACGTCCAGCAGGCGCTTGAAACCTAGCCACGCGGCAGACCAGGTGGCCATCGACTGCTCGAAGGTCATGGCATGCAGGGCTTCCGGCGTCGACAGATTCGCCTTGCGCGCGGTATCGACGAGGATGCCGATGGCGTCCTTCGCCTTCGCCTGGTCACCCCAGGGCACGGTCTGCGTCCAGGGCGCCACCACGTTGACCGCTTCGCGCAACTGCCGCTTCTGCGAGATGGTGAGGTCCTTCGCCTGGTCGATCGCGGTGAGCGCCATCGACTGTCCGACGCCCGACAGCAGGGGCATCTGGTCCTTGTAGTCGCGATCGAAGCGCACGAGCGTCGGGCGCAGGTCGGCGAACAGTTTTTTCTCGGCGTCCGGCTCGGTAAGGCGTTTCACGCCCGCTTCGAACTTGGCGCGGTCTTCAGGGGTGATCGGTTCCTGCGCCGCATTGCGCCGAGGCCAGTCGGCACGCAGGGTGGCGAAATCGGCCGGTGGCAGCGCGTGCTGCCAGAACAGGTCGAACTTGCCATCGCGCAGCAACGAGAGCGACTCCCGCGCGGCGTCCTCGGGCGAGCCGCCACCGGGCGTGCCCGGCGCTTCCTTCTGCTTGTTGCAGGCGGCAAGCAGGGCAAGAACCAGCAGCAGGATCCAGGCGGTCAGGCGGGTGCGGCGCATGGCGGGAATCGGCGGCGCTATCGGCGGGGAGGTGGAGGATACACGGCGGCCCGTTACCGCGTTATCGGGGTGCATCGCAGGCAAGAAAAAACCCCGGAGACGCGAGGCCTCACGGGGTTATCCAGCCCGAAGCCGGAAAGGGAAATGGCCTTGCCTGCATTGCTTTTGGCACCGCAGGTTTCGGCGAGACAGATGATAGTTGGCCGACATTGCTAAAGCAATACGTCAGCTTAACATATCTAAGTCATTGATTTAATTGATCCGAAGCGCGTCGATCTTCTTCTGGCGACGGTCCGCCCGGGGCAGAGTGTAGTCGTTGTCGAAAAGGGCCGGCTCCCAGGAGCCATAGGTCGGATTCGGCAGCACGAACCAGCGCTCGCCGATCCATGCGGTGTACGGCGCCATGGCCTTGGCCCGGCCCTGGGCGGTATTGCCGTAGACGTTGGCGAAGTCGCCGATCTGGTCGCCGAACTGCATCAGCACGCGGTAATTCTTCGCGATGAGCTGGCGACGGCAGCCTTTCTCGGTGCCGGCCTGCTCGCACCCCTCGACGAAGGTGCCCAGGCCAAGGAAGGATTCCTTGCCGGCCACGGGGAAGCCCGCCGAACGCAGGTTGGAGAGGGTGGCCTCATCGAGGTCCTTCGCGCGGTTGGACACGAAAATCACCGCGATGCCGTGGTCGGCCGCGAACTTCGTGAACTCGACAGCACCGGGCAGGGGACGGGCGATGGCTTCCTTGCACCATGCGGCCCAGTCGGCTTCGTTGAATTCGCCGCCGGAACGGATGAGGCGCGCCTGGTAAGGCGAATTGTCCAGCGCGGTTTCGTCGACATCGAGCACCACGGCCGGCTTCAGATCCTTCAGCGACGCATGGGCTTCGCGATCGTCCTTGGCCAGCGCGTCCCAATGGGGATCCTTCTTCGCCTTGAGGAGTTTCTCCTGGGCGTTGCGGTAGGTCTGCACGTAGATGAAGTCGTGCTCGCTGGCGTTCTGCGACCACGCGACCGCGTTGAGGTTGTCGTCGGCGGCTGGACCACGGGCCGGAACCACGGCATCGGCTGCCGCCTTGGTGGTAGCCGGAGCCGGTGCTGTGGCATGTGGCGTGTGGGCGCAGCCCGCCAGGGCCAGGGCGGCCGCAAGAGCGGCCGGAACGAACTTCATCATGGAAACCCCTTGCAAACAGGCACCGCGCCCGTGGGGCGGCGATTGTCCGGAGAGTTTACGACAGCATGACGACGGCGACACGCCTCTGGCGCGATGCCCCTGCGTCCTGACAGACTGCGCCCTCATCCACGACGAGACCGCTCATGGAAGCCGCCCCTTCGCGGACGCACGCCGTGCGCATCGCCAGTTACATCGCCGCCGGACTCGGTCTGTTCCTCGTCCTTTACCTGCGTCTTCTGCCTGCGCTGCTGGCGGGACTGCTCGTCTATGAGGTCGTGGTGTCCACCGCGCCCCTGATGGGCCGGAAGCTGTCGGGCGACCGTGCGCGCGTGTTGGCCGTCGCATTGATCGGCGTGCTCGTGGTCGGCCTCCTCACCCTGCTCATCCTGGGCGGCATCAGCTTCTTCCGCAACGAGATCGGCAATCCGGAAGACCTCTGGCAGAACAAGCTCATGCCGCTGGTGGAGCGCGCGCGCCAGCAATTGCCACCGGCCGTGGTCGACCGGCTGCCGGAAAGCGTCGACGCCCTGCGCGTTACCGCGATGGACTGGATGCGGTCGCACGCCGTCACCCTGCAACTGGCCGGCAAGGAAGCCGCGCGCGTCCTCGTGCATATCATCATCGGCCTCGTGCTCGGCGCCTTCGTCGCCCTGAGCCGCGCGCGTCCGACACACCAGATCGGCCCTTTCGCCGCCGAACTGAGCCTGCGCAGCGCGCGGCTTGCCGATGCCTTCCACAACATCGTCTTCGCGCAGATCAAGATCTCGTTGTTCAATACGCTGTTCACCGCGATCTACCTGCTTTGCGTGCTGCCACTGTTCGGCGTGCACCTGCCGCTGACCAAGACGCTGATCGTGATCACCTTCATCGTCGGCCTGCTGCCGGTGATCGGCAACCTTCTCTCCAACACGGCCATCACCATCGTCGGCCTGTCCGTTTCGCTGTACGTGGGCCTGGGGGCACTGGCCTTCCTCATCGTCATCCACAAGTTCGAATACTTCCTCAACGCACGCATCGTCGGCGGCCAGATCCGCGCACGCGCGTGGGAGCTGCTGGTCGCCATGCTGCTGTGCGAGGCCGCCTTCGGGCTCCCCGGGGTGGTGGCCGCACCGATCTTCTATGCGTACC
>DATNJP010000370.1:0-2173 GCA_035603855.1 Luteibacter sp.
CAAGCCGTTCGATCCGGACCAGCTGCTGGCCACGGTCAACCGCGTCCTCGGCTGATCCCAGCCGCGTCTGTTTTCACCTTAGCGTTCCGGTAATTCCAGGGTCTCCCCATGTCCAAAGTCGATCTGGCGCAATTCCACAAGGCGTTTTACGAGGAGAGCCTCGATGGTCTCGACGCCATGGAGCAGGCCCTGCTCGCCCTGGACGAGGGCGCCGAGGATCCGGAACTGATCAACGTCGTGTTCCGCGCCGCCCATTCGATCAAGGGTGGCGCGGCCACGTTCGGTTTCACCGACGTGGCGGCTTTCACCCATGTGGCCGAGAACCTGATGGACGAGGTCCGTAGCGGCCGCCGTCCGATGGAAAAGGCCGTGGTGGAACTGCTGCTGCGCTCGGGCGACACCGTGCGCGACATGCTCTCCCTGTCGATGGCCGGCCAGCCGGCCGCCACGGCGGAGAGCCAGGCCTTGCTGGCCGAGCTGTCCGCAATGGTCTCGGGCGGTTCGACCGCCCCCGTGGCGGCCAAGGCCGCCGCACCCGCCGAGGCGATCGAAGGCTGGGATATCGCCTTCCGTCCGTTCGACTACCTGCTGAAGACGGGCAACGACCCGGCCCGCATGTTCCGCGAACTGGGCACCCTTGGCCCGCTGAGCGTCGAATGCGACGCCAGCAAGCTTCCCGCGCTGGCCGACATGGACGCCTCGTCGTCCTACCTCGGCTGGACGCTGCGCCTCGACGCCGGCGCCAAGCGCGTGGCGGTCGAAGGCGTGTTCGACTGGGTGGACGGCGATTGCGACCTGACCCTCGCGCCGCGCATCGCCGCGCCGGCACCGGTGGCCGCCGCTCCCGCCGCCCCGGCGGCACCACGCGCCGTGCGCGAGCCCGCTGCCAACAGCGAATCCAGCTCGGTGCGCGTCGGCATCGAGAAGATCGACACCCTGATCAACCTCGTTGGCGAACTGGTCATCACGCAGTCGATGCTCAGCCAGTTCCACGACGGCGTCGATGCATCGCAGCTGGAAATGCTGCGTCATGGCCTTGCCCAGCTGTCGCGTCACACGCGCGAGCTGCAGGAAAGCGTCATGAGCATCCGCATGCTGCCGATCAGCACGGTGTTCAACCGATTCCCGCGCCTGGTCCGCGACCTTGCGCAGAAGCTCGACAAGAAGGTCGTGCTCGACCTGCGCGGCGAGACCACCGAGCTCGACAAGACGGTGCTGGAAAAGATCGGCGATCCGCTGGTCCACCTGGTCCGCAACGCCATCGACCACGGCCTGGAAATGCCGGCCAAGCGCCTTGCGGCGGGCAAGGGCGATACCGGCACCCTTCGCATGGAGGCCTTCCATCGCGGCGGCTCCATCGTGGTGGAAGTGGCCGACGACGGTGCCGGTCTGAACCGCGACGCCATCGTCGCGAAGGATATCCAGCGCGGCATCATCGCGTCCGGCGATGGCATGTCCGATGACGCCGTGGCCGAACTCATCTTCGAAGCGGGCTTCTCCACCGCCGCCGCGACCACCGACCTTTCCGGCCGTGGCGTGGGCATGGACGTGGTCCGCCGCAACGTCATGGATCTTGGCGGCACCGTCGCCATCCGCAGCGTGCAGGGCAGTGGCACCACCTTCACCATCACCTTGCCGCTGACGCTGGCCATCATCGACGGCCTCACCGCCGCGGTGGGCGAGGAAACCTACATCGTGCCGCTGGTCTCCATCGTCGAGTCCGTGCAGGTGAAGCCGGATGCCGTGCGCAGCGTCGCGGGCGGCGGTGAGCTGTTCCGCTTCCGCGAGCACTGGTTGCCGATCGTCCGCCTGTTCGATGTCTTCGGCTGCGAAGGCCGCCGTCGCGCCATCGACGAGGGCATCGTGATCGTGGTGGAAGGCGAGGGCACCCGCATCGGCCTCTTCGTGGACGAGCTGATCGGTCAGCAACAGGCCGTCGTGAAGTCGCTGGAAGCCAATTACCGCCGCGTGGCCGGCATCTCCGGCGCCACCATCCTGGCCGACGGCTCCGTGGCCCTGATTGCGGACGTCACCGGCCTGGTCCGCATGCAGGCACGCCGCAAGGCCGCCTGAGCCAGGTCGGCCCTGTCCGCACAGCGCGGGCAGGGGGCAGCCTACTGAGGGCCAGCCCCTTTTAGGCCAGCCTTGTGTAGGCCAGCCTTGTGTAGGCCAG
>DATNJP010000371.1:0-6825 GCA_035603855.1 Luteibacter sp.
CCGCTGAAGCGGCTCCCACATGATGCGCATGGCTATCGCCGCTGAAGCGGCTCCCACACAGAGCCGCACAAGAATGCTAGCTCCACACAGAGCCGCACACGAATGCTAGCGGGTGCTGAAGCGGCTCCCACACCTCAGAGCCGCACAAGAATGCTAGCGGGCGATCAGGTCAGCGCGTAACCGAACTGGTCCTTGAACTCCGAGGCGAACTGGTCGTACGTGAAGTACTGGTTCTGCGTGCCCGGGTGTTCGACCTTCAAGGCGCCCATCAGCGAGGCCATCTTGCCGATGGTCGGCCAGTCGTAGCCCTTCATGATGCCGAAGATGAGGCCGGCGCGGTACGCGTCGCCGCAACCGGTGGGGTCGACGACCTTGTGTTCGCGGGCCGGCGGGATCTCGACGGTCTGGCCGTCCACATGGATCAGCGAACCGCGCGGGCCGAGCGTCACGATGTATGCGGTGACCTTCGACGCGATCTCCGCCGCGCTCCAGCCGGTGCGCTGCTGCAGCAGCTGCGACTCGTAGTCGTTGACGATGACGTACGTGGACTTCTCGATCATCGAGCGGAACTCGTCGCCGTTGAACAGCGGCATGGCCTGGCCCGGATCGAAGATGAAGGGCACGCCACGCGACGAGAATTCTTCCACGTGCTGAAGCATTGCGTCGCGGCCGTCCGGCGCGACGATGCCGAAGGTGCAGTCCTTGATGTCACGCACGTGGTTCTCGTGCGCGCTGGACATGGCACCCGGATGGAAGGCGGTGATCTGGTTGTTGTCCAGGTCGGTGGTGATGAAGCACTGCGGCGTGAACTGGTCGTCGAACTGGCGGACGCCGTCGAGACGGATGCCGAACTTCTCGAGGTGCGAGCGGTACGGCGCGAAGTCCTGGCCCACGGTCGCCACCGGCATCGGTTCGCCACCGAGCAACTTCAGGTTGTAAGCGATATTGCCGGCGCAGCCACCGAACTCGCGACGCATCGCCGGCACCAGGAACGACACGTTCAGGATGTGCACCTGATCCGGAATGATGTGGTTCTTGAACTGGTCCTGGAAGACCATGATGGTGTCGTAGGCGAGCGATCCGCAGATTACGGCAGTCATGCGTTGAGTGACCCTGGAAGAAAGGTAAGTGGCGCGACCGGGAAGGGTCGCCGCAAAAAGCCGTCCGCGTCGGGTCCGGCAAACCTGCGGATCGTACCCAAAAACCGACCCCAAGGCGACCTCCCCGGGCCACCCCCGGTGGCCCCCGAAGGGCAGGTTCCGTACGCATCATCCGGACTTACAAGGCTTTCTTAACGTATGTGCCCTTGCGTGGGGGAGGGCGCCAATCTAGACTCGCACGCTTACTTTTTCCCGCTATGGGCGCCCGCCGCATCATGTTTAAGAAGTTCCGCGGACTCTTTTCGAACGACATCTCCATCGATCTCGGCACGGCGAATACGCTTATTTATGTGCGTGGGCAGGGCATTGTCCTCAACGAGCCCTCGGTCGTGGCCATTCGCCAGGACCGCGGTCCGGGCGGTCCCCGGGCCGTCGCGGCCGTGGGTGGCGACGCCAAGCGCATGCTCGGCCGTACGCCGGGCAATATCGCCACCGTGCGCCCGATGAAGGACGGCGTCATCGCCGACTTCACCATGACCGAGGCGATGCTCCAGCACTTCATCAAGCAGGTGCACCGTTCGCGCATGCTGCGTCCCAGCCCGCGCGTGCTGGTCTGCGTGCCGTGCGGTTCCACCCAGGTCGAACGCCGCGCGATCAAGGAATCGGCCGAAGGCGCCGGCGCCCGTGACGTCTTCCTCATCGAGGAACCGATGGCCGCCGCGATCGGCGCCGGTATCCCGGTGCACGAGGCCCGTGGCTCCATGGTCCTGGACATCGGCGGCGGCACCTCGGAAGTGGCCGTCATCTCGCTGAACGGCATCGTCTACTCGCAGTCGGTCCGCGTCGGCGGCGACCGCTTCGACGAAGCCATCATCAACTACGTGCGCCGCAACCACGGCACGCTGATCGGTGAATCCACCGCCGAGCGCATCAAGCTCGAGATCGGCTGCGCCTTCCCGCAGAGCGAAGTCCGCGAGATCGAGATCTCCGGCCGTAACCTCGCCGAGGGTGTGCCGCGCATGTTCACGATCAACTCCAACGAAGTGCTGGAAGCCCTGCACGAGCCGCTCTCCGGCATCGTGGCAGCGGTCAAGGCAGCGCTGGAGCAGACCCCGCCGGAGCTCTGCTCCGACGTGGCCGAGCGCGGCATCGTGCTCACCGGCGGTGGCGCCCTGCTGCGCGATCTGGATCGCCTGATCTCCGAGGAAACCGGCCTGCACGTGCAGGTGGCCGACGACCCGCTCACCTGCGTGGCGCGCGGCGGCGGCAAGGCCCTGGAGATGATCGACCAGCACGGCAGCGACTTCTTCGCGTTCGAATGATGCGGGCGCGCGCGGCGCGGTGGCCGGAGCGCGCTAACCCATGGCCCTGAATCGCGACGACAAGTCGCCCCTGTTCGCGCCCGGCGTGGCAGGGACGTTGCGTCTTATCGTCTATCTGGCGCTGGCCTGCGTGCTGATGGTGCTCGATCACCGCGGCGGCTGGCTGGGCAACGTGCGCTATGGCTTGTCGCTGGTGGTCGAACCCATCTATCGCATCGCCGGCTTGCCCTCGCAGGGCTTCCAGGCGGCGACGGTGGCGTTCGCCGATCGCCAGCGCCTCACCGAACAGAACCAGCGCCTGCGCGAGGACCTGCTGCTGGCCAACGCCAAGCTCAATCGCATGGCGTCCGTCGCCGAGCAGAACCAGCGCCTGAAGGAACTGCTGGACACCCAGCACAGTCTCTCGCTCAACGTGCAGCTTGCGCGCCTGATCGGCGTCGACCTCGGCAGCTTCCGTCACCGGATCGTGCTGAACGTCGGTGCACGCGACAAGGTGCAGGCCGGACAGGTCGTCATCGATGCGCGCGGCGTCATGGGCCAGATCGTGGATGTGATGCCCACCACCTCGGTGGCCATGCTGATCACCGATCCGAACCACGCCATCCCGGTAACGATCGAGCGGACCGGCCTGCGCACCGTCGCCTATGGCTCGCGTGCCGGCGATGCACTCACGCTGCCGAACATTCCCGTGTCTGCCGATGTGCAGGCGGGCGACAAGCTGGTCACCTCCGGTCTTGGCGGTCGCTTCCCGCCGGGCTTCCCCGTGGGCGAGATCCGCGATGTCGCGCAGACGCCATCCGGCACGTTCCTCTCGGCGCAGGCCAAGCCCGCCGCGGACCTCGATCGCAGTGAAGACGTGCTCCTGCTGCACGACCTCGCCGAGCCCGCCGGCCCGCTGCCGCTCGCACCCGACGTGGGGCCGCCGGCGAACCTCGCCCCGGATCCGAACGCACCGCCCGTGACACCGACCCTGCCGTCCGTGACCTCGCCCACGGCGACGCCGCTGCCTGCGCGCTCGTCCACCGCCGCGTCTTCGACGGGGACCACGCCATGAACAAGGTCCGCGTCCGCCAGCTCTGGTTCGCCGCCACGCTGCTCATGTCGCTGTTCCTGATGCTGATTCCGTTGCCGGGTCCGCTCACGCCGTTCAAGCCGTACTGGCCCGCGCTGATCCTCCTTTACTGGTGCCTGCAGTCGGGCGACCGGGTCACCTTGGGACTCGCTTTCTGCCTGGGCGTGGCGGCCGACCTGTTCGACGGCATCCTGCTCGGTGAACAGGCATTGCGCCTCACCGCGATGGTCTTCATCGCGCTGCGCTTCCGCTCACGCCTCCGCTTCTTCCCGATGTGGCAGCAATCGCTGGCCGTGCTCGCCTTCCTGTTGAACGACCGCATCCTGCTCCTGCTGATCCGCGTGTTCGGCGGCGATCCGCTGCCGCCGGTGGAGTACTGGATCTCGCCCCTGGTGGGCGCGGCCCTGTGGCCGTTCGTGTTCCTCATCCTCGACGACCTGCGCGCGCGCCTGCGCATCCACGAGGCATGAGCCGGCGGCGCGCCTCGATCAAGGAGGTCCGCGGCGAGGTGGCGCTGTTCCGCCGCCGCGCCCTGGCCGGCTTCGCGCTGATCCTGCTCGGCCTCATCGCCGTGTGCACGCGCTACGTCTACCTGCAGGTGCTGCACCACGACGAGTTCGTGGCGCGCTCCGACCAGAACCGCGTGAAGCCGCGTGCCATCCCGCCCGCGCGCGGCCTGATCTACGACCGCAACGGCGTGCTGCTGGCCGACAACGTGCCCGCCTTCCGCCTGGAAGTGACCCCTGAGCAGGTCACCGACATGGACGACATGCTGGGCAAGCTCGGCGCAGTGGTCCCGCTCAGTGACGACGACATCGCCACCTTCAAGAAGCAGGTGAAACAGGGCCGCCGTTTCGAGGGCATCCCGCTCAAGCTGAAGCTCACCGAGGATGAAATCGGCCGTTTCGCCGTGAATCGCTGGCGGTTCCCCGGTGTCGACGTCGTGCCATACCTCACCCGGCGCTACCCGATGGGCGCGCAGATGGCGCACGTCATCGGCTACGTGAGCCGTATCGACGCGGACGACCTGGAGCGCATGGATGAAGACGAGGAGGCCACTTACAAGGGCACCACGCACATCGGCCGCATCGGCATTGAGCGCTCCTACGAGAAGCTGCTGCACGGCGAGCCCGGCTACGAACTGGTCGAGGTGAACGCCGACGGACGTACGCAGGCCGTGCTCGACACGACGCCGCCGACGCCCGGCAAGAACATCTACCTGAGCCTCGATGTGCGCCTGCAGAAGGCGGCGGAAGAGGGGCTCAACGGGCGAGCGGGAGCGGCCATCGCCATCGATCCGCGCAACGGCCAGATCCTGGCGTTCGCCAGCGAGCCCAGCTTCGATCCGAACCTGTTCGTCAACGGCATCAGCTCCGCCGACTACAAGGCGCTGACCACCGCTCCGGACAAGCCGTTGTACAACCGCGCGCTGCGTGGCGTGTATCCACCGGGCTCGACGGTGAAGCCGTTCATCGCGCTGGGTGGCCTCGCGCTGGGCTTGCGCCGTCCGTCGGACACCGTGCTGTCCACCGGTGAGTTCTGTATTCCCGGGCAATCGCGTTGCTATCGCGATGACAAGCGCGGTGGCGACGGTACGGTCAACATGATCCGCGCGATCGAGTTGTCGACCAACACGTACTTCTACCGGCTCGCGCTCGACATGGGCATCGACCGGTTCTCCGACTGGATGGGCCGCTTCGGCTTCGGCAAGAAGACCGGTGTCGACCTCGTCGGCGAAGTGGAAGGCATCCTGCCGTCGCGCGAGTGGAAGGCCACGCGGAGCAAGGCCGGCTGGTTCCCGGGTGAAACCATCATCGCGGGCATCGGCCAGGGTTACTGGGCCGTGACCCCGTTGCAGCTGGCGCATGCGCTGGCGACCTTCGCGGGTCGAGGGATTCCGTATGCGCCGCACTTCCTGCTCGACACGCAGGACGGCGTGGACAGCCCGCGCGTCGCCCAGGCGTTTCCGCCCACGGGGCCGTCCCTGATCAAGAAGGCGGCCGATTGGGACACGGTGAACCAGGGCATGATCGCCGTGATCAACTCGGGCGCCGGTACCGGCAAGAAGCTGGGCATCGGCTTTCCGTTCGTCATCGCGGGCAAGAGCGGTACCGCCGAGCGTTTCTCGCGCACCACCAACGCATACGACCTCAACAAGAATTCCGCCTACCTCGCCACGCGTCACCGAGCGCTCTTCATCGCCTATACGCCTGCGGAGGACCCGAAGATCGCGGTCGCCGTGGTGCTTGAAGCGGGTGCCTGGGGTGCGCAGGATTCGGGTCCGATCGCGCGCAAGATCCTCGACCAGTGGGTCGTGGACGAAGGCGGCGCGCGTCCGGCCGAACCGCCGCCGGGCCCCATTGTGACTTCCGACGCTCCGCCTGACGCGGCGCCGCAGGGTGAGGACGCTGTCCAGGGCGCGCAACCGGCGCCGGCCTCCAGCGCGGACCTTCCGCCCGACGACAACGGCGAGGATCAATGACGATGTTCGCCAACTTCTCCCTGCGGATGAAGCGTTTCGGCCTGCGCCTGCTGAGCCGCCCGCGCCTCGACATCCCGCTGCTGCTGGCGCTGTTCGTGCTCGCCTGCGCGGGCCTGGCCACGCTGTATAGCGCGGGCAACGCGAACCTTTCGCTGGTCACCGGGCAGGCGGCGCGCTTCGTGCTGGGCGCCGTGCTGCTGGTGATCATCTCGCGCATCCCGCCGCCGGTGCTGCGCTCGTGGACGCCCTGGCTCTACGCGGGCAGCACGGGCCTGCTGGTGGTCGTGGCCCTGCTGGGTGAGGGCCGTGGCGCGTATCGCTGGCTGGACCTGGGCTTCATGCGCTTCCAGCCTTCCGAATTGCTGAAGCTCACCATGCCGATGATGGTGGCCTGGTACCTGCATCCGCGGCAGCTGCCGCCGGGCTGGAAGGACATCATCGTGGTGGGCCTGCTGATCGCCGTGCCGGCCGGCCTCATCGCGGAGCAACCCGATCTCGGTACCGCGCTGCTGGTGGCTGGCGCGGGGGCGTTCGCGCTGTTCCTCTCCGGCATGGCCTGGTGGCGTATCGGCCTGCTGGTGGGCGGCGTGGGCGCGGTAATTCCCGTGGCCTGGCAGTTCCTGCACGAATACCAACGCAACCGCGTGCGCACGCTGCTCGATCCCGAGTCCGATCCGCTCGGCAATGGTTGGCACATCATCCAGTCGAAGATCGCCGTGGGTTCCGGCGGCACTTTCGGCAAGGGCTGGCAGCACAGTACGCAGTCGCGCCTGGAATTCCTGCCCGAGCACACCACCGACTTCATCTTCGCGGTGTTCTCCGAGGAATTCGGCCTGGTCGGCGTGATCC
>DATNJP010000372.1:0-2717 GCA_035603855.1 Luteibacter sp.
GCCCTCCGCGGGAGGGTCACATGCAGGAGGGCAGCATGTAGCAAGGCAGCATGTTGGAGGGGCAGCTGCAGCAAGGCAGCAAGTTGGAGGACCTGTAGTAGAGCAGCATGTTGGAGGGGTACCTGTGGGAGCCGCTTCAGCGGCGATAGGCACACGCGAAAACCCACCACGCCCCCCCGACCTCGCCATGCTCCGCCGCATGGCCGGCGTCCGTGACCGCCTCGGCCAACCCCGCGAACCCCTGCGTTCCTACACCCGCGACGTCCCCGGTGACGAAATCGCCCCCGGCCTGCGCTACCTCGAGCAACGCTTCGCCTGGGCCGAACCACCTGCCGAACTCGATCTCAGCTTCGCCCGGCTCACCAGCGCACGCCGCGAACACCTGCTTCATTTCGACACCGAGACGACCGGCCTGGCCGGAGGCACCGGTACACGCGCTTTCATGATCGGCGCGGCCGACTGGCACGGGAACGCGCTGCGCGTTCGACAGCTCTACATCACCACCATGGCCGCCGAGATCGCGATGCTGCGCGAGTTCTCGCGATGGATCGACGCGGAAACGGTGCTGGTGAGCTACAACGGAAAGTCGTACGACGCGCCGCTGCTCGCCACGCGCTACCGGCTGGCGCGATTGTCCAATCCGCTGGCGGGCCTGACCCATGTCGACTTGCTGCATCCCATGCGCCGCCGTTTCCGTCAGGTGTGGGAGAACTGCAAGATGCAGACGGCAGAGCGCCATTTATTGCGCATCGTGCGCGAGGACGACCTTCCTGGCTCCGAGGCACCACGCGCATGGCTCACCTATCTGCGCGGTGGTTCATCGACCAACCTCGTCCGTGTCGCTGAACACAATCTCCAGGACGTGCGCACCCTCAGCGGCTTGCTGGTCGAGGCACACGGCTGGGCCGCACGGGATGCGCAGGGCGCTTCGCTGGCCAGTAACGAAAAATAGACGCGCGCCCGCGCAGGCTCGTCGATGGACCGGTGAGGAGTCGACGCATGAACGAAGCGACCAAGCCCTGCGATCACGATGGATGTAACTGCCAGGTGCCGATATCGAAGGATTTCTGCAGTGAAAGCTGCCGCATGGCGGCGGAGAGCCAGAACGTCGGCGGCGCATGCGAGTGCGGCCATGCCGCATGCCAGCAGCGGCCTTGAGCTATCCCGGAGAAACGACCATGACGAATGATGGCAAGCAGCCCACGCCGGGATACCGCGAGGACAATCCGAAGCCTTCACACGGGAAGACGAAGATCCCGGGCGAGGGGCATCCGAAGGAACACCAGAACATGCCCAAGCAAAAGCCAGGCGAGCCGAAACATTCCTGACATAACGAAAGAGGGCCGCGACTGGCGCGGCCCTCCTGGCAACCCTTGGGCTGTTATTGCCTTAACCCGCTATCAGGCGGCGCGGCGCAGCAGACCGCCGATACCGGCCATGGCGCCACCGATGGACTGGGTCTTGTGGTCGTCGCCCATGGCTACGCCTTCGGCGCGGACGAACTCAAGGTCGCTGACGCCGAGGAAGCCGAACACGGCGCGCAGATAGGGCTCCTGGAAGTCCATGGCGGCAGCCGGGCTGCCCGCGGTGTAGATGCCGCCGCGCGACGAGGCCACGATGACGCGCTTGCCGCCGGCCAGGCCTTCCGGGCCCGCTTCGCTGTAGCGGAACGTCTTGCCGGCCACCGCGATGCGGTCAATCCAGGCCTTCAGGGTGCTGGCGACGCCGAAGTTGTACATCGGGGCGCCGATGACGACGACGTCGGCCGCCAGGAACTCTTCCATCACCTTGTCGGCTTCGATGGCGACCGGATCGGCCTCGCCATTCGGCATCGCCCAGGGGGCGAGCGGGGCGGCGTGCAGGTCGCGGTAGGTGATTTCGATGCCCGGGTGGTTGTGGACGAACTCGGTCACGATAGCTGCCGTCAGGCCGCGCGACACGGAATGGGCGCCCAGGGCGCTGGTATCGATATGCAGGAGCTTCATGGACGAATCCTCGGTGATGGGCCGCGTCGAGCGGTACGGAAGAAACGATACGCTGCGGACAATCCCTTGATTAGTCTGGTTGGAGTAGACTGATTGTTTCGCAGGCGAAACGACGGAGCCCCCCAATGGAAGGCGCGCTGCAGGACCTCAACGATCTGTATTTCTTCGCCTCGGTGGTGGAACACGGCGGCTTTTCAGCCGCCGGGCGGGCCCTGGGCATCCCCAAGTCCCGCCTCAGCAAGCGCATTGCCCAACTGGAAGACCGCCTGGGGGTCCGCCTGCTCCAGCGCACGACCCGCCGCTTCGTGGTCACCGAAATCGGCGAGCGCTTCTACCAGCACTGCCGCGCGGTGCTCGAGGAGGCCCGCGCCGCCCAGGATGCCGTGGACGAGCTGCGCACGGAGCCTCGCGGCGTGGTCCGCGTCAGCTGCCCCATCTCGATCGCCCAGAACGTGCTGGGACCGATGCTGCCAGCCTTCATGCTGGAACACCCCAAGGTGCAGGTGCGCCTGACGGCGACGAACCGTCGTGTGGACCTCATCGGCGAGGGCTACGACGTGGCCATTCGCGTGCGCGAGAAGCTCGACACGGACGCCACCCTGGTCCTGCGCAGCATCGGCTATGCGCGAAGCCTCCTTGTCGCCAGTCCCAAGTTCCTCGATTCCAACGGCCGGCCGAAAAGCCTCGAGGAACTGGCCCGGTTGCCAGCCCTGTCCATGTTCGAGCACGAGG
>DATNJP010000373.1:0-10113 GCA_035603855.1 Luteibacter sp.
GGCCATGGATGGCCAGCCGTTTTCGCTGAGACAGGATGTCGAATCGGAAACCTCCGGTGGGGCGCCGACCCGGGCCGAAGGCCATTGATACACGGCGGCGGTAGCCGCCCTCCTTTCCGGGTCGCCGCAGCGTGGCCCCGAGGGTGACCCCCGCCGGCTCTTACGACGCCGCACAAAAGCAAAACGCGAGGCCGAAGGCGAGCCCTCAACCCCGGCGACGCCCACTAATGCGCACCCAATCCTCCAACGTCCGCACTTCCAGATCTTCAAACCATTCCGCATAGCGCACGAGTAGTTCCTCATGCTGCCCATGCAATATCCCCGACAGTGCGAACGGTGCGCCGGGTTTCACGGCGGCAGCGAACGTAGGAGCCAGTTCGCCGAGGGGACCGGCGAGGATGTTCGCCACGAGGACATCGGCGAGTTCGACCGGAGCCTCGCCGGGCAAATAGACGTCCAGATCATCGTGAACGCCGTTGCGCTCCGCGTTGTCATGCGAAGCGATGAGTGCCTGCGGATCGTTGTCGATGCCGACCGCGCGTGCCGCGCCGAGCTTCAGTGCCGCGATGGCGAGGATGCCCGAGCCGCAGCCGTAGTCGAGGACGAATTTGCCGGCCATCTGCTGGCCGTCCAGCCACTCGAGGCACATCGCGGTGGTCGGATGCGTGCCCGTGCCGAAGGCGAGGCCCGGATCGAGGCGGACCACGACGATACCGCCCTCGGTCGGCGGCTCGATGTTCCACGGATATACCCACAAGCGACGACCGAAAGGCATCGGCTTGAACTGGTCCATCCATGCGCGCTCCCAGTCCTGATCATCCACCACGCGCCAGGTGATATGCGCGGGTTCGATGAAGGGCAGGTCATCGGCGATGGCGGCGGTGAGGCCACGCTTGTCGGCTTCCGCATCGAACAGCGCGTTGAGCACGACCTGATTCCACAATGGGATCTCGCCCACGCCCGGTTCGAAGATGGCCTCTTCGTCAGGCGTTTCCGCGTCGGCGTCCTGTAGCGTGATGGACAACGCGCCGAGGTCTTCCAGCGTGGCTTCGACACGCGGCTGCTCGGCGGCACGGATCGTGAGGGAGAGTTCGAGCCAGGGCATCGTGGGGCCAGTGCGGTGGGCGGGGCCGCCATTCTACCGGGCGCGCACGGATGCGGCGCGGCCGTTATCATCGCGTGATGTATACGCAGTGCCCCGAGTGCCTCACCGTCTACAAGCTGGAAGCCGAGCTTCTGGTCCAGGCCTGCGGCTGCGTGCGCTGCAGCCATTGTGACGCCGTGTTCAACGCCCTCGGCACGCTTGCGGCCCAGCTGCCGCCGGAGCCCTTCACCCGGCTCGAGGAGCATGCCCTGGACCGGGAGCCGCCCCTGGCCGACGTCGCGGTGTTTCGCCCCCGGCCGGTCACCGAGGAGCCCTTCGCGCCGGTCGATGCCACCGACACCATCGTGGAAGACGCGCCGGCTGAGGCACAGGAAGATTTCTCGCAGCTGACCTTCACGCCGCGCTTCGCGAAACGGAAGCGCCGCTCCTGGCATACGGCGGCATGGATCGGAGTCTGCATCGTGCTGATCCTCGGGCTCGGCGCGCAACTCGCCTGGGCCAAGCGCGACACACTCATCGCCGATCCCACCATCGGACCGCTGCTGTCGACGGGATGCACGATGATCGGATGCCATCTTCCCCTGGTGTCCGATCCTTCACGCCTACGCCTGCTGGCGCGCGATGTGGAACAGCATCCTTCCGTCACGGATGGCCTCCTCATCACGGCCAGCGTGCGAAACGATGCATCGTTCGCACAGCCTTATCCTGTCGTGACCATCGTGCTGTCGGATGCCAATGGGCAACGCCTCGCGATGCGCCGCTTCCAGCCGGAAGACTATGTTGCGGATTCCGCGGCACGCACGCGCGGCCTCGCCGGCGGTGTCACGACCGCGATGGTCTTCGAAGTGCAAGACCCGGGCCAGCGCGCGGTCGCTTTCGCATTCAGCTTCGAATGAACCGTTCGATAAAATTTCTTTTTTCAAGCCTGCACTTCGCCCCCTGAGGCGAGTACACTCGGTTCCCTTCTCGACTTCCGGCCGTCCCCGATGAGGTGCCAAGGCGGAAGTGGAAGAAGCACCATAACTAATAAGAACCGACCGGAGACTCGTGCTTCGGCCTGCGGAGGGGAATGCCTTGAACGCTGTGAGACTGACTGCCGGAGAGGCCGCCAACGAAACCTCCATGCAGAGCGCCCTCAGCGAATGCGTCAGTCGCACGGTTCGTCGCTACCTCGCCGACATCGGCGATACCGAGTTTGGCGAGGGCCTGCACGCCCTCGTCATCCGTGAAGTGGAAGGTCCCCTGCTACGCGAAGTGCTGGCCTTTCACGAAGGCAACCAGAGCCGCGCCGCCGCCGCCCTCGGCATCAACCGTGCCACCCTGCGCAAGAAGCTCGCTGCCCACGGTATTTCCTGACCGGCGCATCGCCGGGGCCGCGCGGACGTCCGGGCGGCTATAATGGCGCGCTTTCCTCCCCGGAAGTGCCCATGCCCACGCCCGATCTCGTTCCCGTCCGCCGCGCGCTCGTCAGCGTTTCCGACAAGCAGGGCCTGACCGAACTCGCCCGCCGCCTGGCGGCCGCGAACGTTGAAATCCTTTCCACCGGTGGCTCGGCCAAGGCGCTGCGCGACGCCGGCATTCCCGTGCGCGACGTCGGCGACCTCACCGGCTTCCCCGAGATCATGGACGGTCGCGTGAAGACGCTGCACCCGCGCGTGCATGGTGGCCTGCTCGGCCGTCGCGGTACCGACGACGCGGTGATGGCGGAACACGGCATCGTGCCGATCGATCTCCTCGTGCTCAACCTGTATCCGTTCGAGCGAACGGTTGCCGATTTGGCGTGCACGCTCGAGGACGCGATTGAGAATATCGACATCGGTGGCCCGGCCATGCTGCGTGCCGCCGCGAAGAACTGGAACGACGTCGGTGTACTCACGGATCCGTCGCAGTACGACGACGCGTTGGCGGAGATCGAAAACAAGGGTGGCCTTTCGCGCGCCACGCGTTTCCGCCTTTCGGTCGCGGCATTCAATCGCGTGTCGAACTACGATGCCGCGATCAGCGACTATCTCTCGGGCGTGACGCTCGACGAGACGAACACCGCCGTCGTCGAACGCGCCGAATTTCCCGCGCAGTCGAATGGCCGCTTCGTCAAGGTCATGGACCTGCGCTATGGCGAAAACCCGCACCAGGCAGGCGCGTTCTACCGCGACCTTTATCCGGCCGCGGGCACGCTTGCCACGTTCCGCCAGTTGCAGGGCAAGGAACTGTCGTTCAACAACATCGCCGATGCCGACGCGGCATGGGAATGCGTGCGCCAGTTCGATGCGCCGGCCTGCGTGATCGTGAAGCATGCCAATCCGTGTGGCGTGGCGGTGGCCGCCGATCCTCTGGCCGCCTATGAACTCGCCTATGCCACCGATCCGACCTCGGCCTTCGGCGGCATCATCGCGTTCAACCGGCCGCTCGACGCGGAAACGGCCAGGACGATCCTGAAGCGTCAGTTCGTCGAAGTGCTGATCGCGCCCCAGGTCGACGCGGGCGCCGTCGAAGAAGCCGCGAAGAAGGCCAACGTGCGCGTGCTCGAGATTCCGCCCGGCGATGGCCGCAACACGCACGATGTGAAGCGCGTGGGCTCGGGCCTGCTCGTGCAGACCGCCGACCATCGGCAGGTGCAGCGCGATGAGCTGAAGGTTGTCAGCAAGCGCCAGCCGACGTCCGCCGAACTCGACGACCTGCTGTTCGCATGGCGCGTCGCCAAGATGGTCAAGTCCAACGCGATCGTCTACGCCAAGGACAATCGCACCATCGGTATCGGCGCGGGTCAGATGAGCCGCGTCGTCAGCGCGAAGATCGCCGGCCTGAAGGCCGAGGAAGCGGGTCTCGTCGTGCCGGGCAGCGCCATGGCATCGGACGCCTTCTTCCCCTTCCGCGACGGCATCGACGCAGCGGCAGCGGCAGGCATCAGGGCAGTGATCCAGCCGGGTGGTTCGATGCGCGACAGCGAAGTGATCGCCGCCGCCGATGAACATGACATGGCGATGGTGTTCACGGGTGTTCGCCACTTCCGCCACTGACGTGGCGAATCGCCGATAAATCGGCTCCCACAAACAGCCGTTTCACCACGGCTGTCCAAAAAACTCAATGTGGGAGCCGCTTCAGCGGCGATGCCTTTATGTGGAAGCCGCTTCAGCGGCGATGCCCTTATGTGGGAGCCGCTTCAGCGGCGAAGCGGACTGGCGACAAGCTCCGCCGCAGCCTCACGCCGCATCGCATACCGGCGCGCCAACACCGCGCAGGCCATCAGCTGGATCTGGTGGAACAGCATGATCGGAAGCACGATCAGCCCCAGCGGATGTCCTGCGAACAGCACCTTCGCCATCGGCACGCCCGCCGCGAGACTCTTCTTCGAGCCACAGAACACGATGGTGATCTCGTCGTCGCGGCTGAAGCCCAGGGCCCGCGCGCCGTAGCGCGTGATCAGCAAGGCGCAGGCCAGCAGCACCGCATTCACCACGATCAGGCCGCCGAGCACAGGCAGCGGCAGCTGGTGCCATAGCCCTTGCAGCACGGCCGCGCTGAAGGCCGTATACACCACCAGCAGGATCGACCCACGATCGACGAAGGTCAGCATGGTGGCGTGCTTGCGCACCCAACCGCCGATCCAGCGCTGCGCCACCTGGCCGGCGACAAAAGGCACGAACAGCTGCAACACGATCGTGCCCACCGAATGCCACGACAAGCCACCCTGCCCCGTCCCCGCGATCATCACGCCGACCAGCAGCGGCGTGATGAAGATGCCGAGCAGGCTCGATGCGGAGGCGGAGACGATCGCCGCGGGCACGTTCCCACGCGCGATCGACGTGAACGCGATGGATGACTGCACCGTGGACGGCAACGTGCACAGAAACAGGATGCCGAGGTAGAGCGAGGGCGACACCAGCGGCGAGAGCACCGGCTTCAGCAGGAGGCCAAGCAACGGGAACAGGAGGAAGGTGCTGGCGAGCACGGTGAGGTGCAGGCGCCAGTTGGTCATGCCCGCGACCACCGCCTCGCGTGAAAGCTTGGCGCCGTGCAGGAAGAACAACAGGCCGATGGCGAGATCGGTCAGCACCTCGAAGACACCGGCGACGACGCCCCGGCATGGCAGGAAGCTGGCCAGCAGGACCGTGGCGATCAGTGAAAGCGTGAATCCATCGGGAAGGAAGCGGCGCATGGGGGCAGGCCGGAGTGGGGATAGCGCTATTGCAGCGCCGCCACGGTGATAAGGCAAATCGTTTTATCTGATCCGGTGATACATTTAGCTTATGAATGTATCGCTCCGCCAGCTCCGGGCCTTCCTTGCGGTCGCCGGGCACCGGCATTTCCGCCGGGCGGCGGAAGCCTTGCACCTCACCCAGCCCGCGGTCAGCCGGCTGATCGCCGACCTCGAGTCCGAACTGGATGTCCGCCTGTTCGACCGGAGCACGCGTGAAGTGGTGCCCACCGAGGCGGGACGCTACCTGGAGCAGGCCGTGTCGCGGGTGCTGGACGAGCTGGACGGCGTCCTCGCGCACGCACGTACCCAGGCGGATCCCCTGCGGGGACGCGTGCGGATCGCCGCGGTACCGACGCTATCCGCGGGACTCGTTCCCGCCTGCATCGCGCGTAGCGCCCTCGAGCATCCCTCACTCGAAATCCTCCTGCGTGACCAGAACCAGGCGCAGGTACTGGACGCCGTGCGCGGCGGCGAAGTGGACTTCGGGCTCACCGTCGAGCCGGCCACCGTCGAGGAGTTCGACGCCGAGACGATCCTGCGCGATCCGTTCCAGCTGGTCTGCCGCGCGGACCATCCTCTCGCGACAAAGGCTAGCGTGGACTGGAAGGCGCTGGCACACGAGCCCCTGATCCTCCTCGACCATGCCTCGGGAAGTCGCCGCCTGATCGACGACGCCTTTGCCACGCGCGATATCGCCGTGCACGTGGTGCTCGAAGTGGGCCATCCCCACACCGCCTTCCGCATGGTCGAGGCGGGCATCGGCGTCACGGTGACACCGGCGCTGTCGCTCGATGCGCTACGACCCGGCCTCGTGGCTCGACCACTGACGCCCACGGTAAGCCGTGACGTCACGCTGCTGCGCCGTCGTGCGAGGTCGCTGTCACCGCCCGCGCAAACCGTGTGGAACACCTTGCGCGATATCGCGCTCACGTTGGCTTGAGGCCTCCGTGCGCATCCTCAGGGCTTTGTGGCAGGAGGTCGGCGATGAGTTACCAGCTGTACTACTGGACAGGCCTTCAGGGCCGTGGCGAGTTCGTACGCCTGTGCCTGGAAGACGCCGGAGCGGATTATGTCGACGTCGCCCGCGTGGAGGGCGATGAAGCGATGACGCCGTTCCTCGACGGCACGCACGAGGGCGCCCTGCCCTTTGCACCACCGTTCCTTAAATCGGGACGGTTGGTGATCGCCCAGGTCGCGAACATCCTCCAGTATCTGGGGCCGAGGCACGGGCTGGTGCCGGAAAGCGAATCCCGCCGGCTCTACGCTCATCAGCTCGAACTGACCATCACGGATCTGGTCGCGGAAGTGCACGACACGCACCACCCGGTCTCGACCGAGCAGTACTACGAAGACCAGCGCGCGGAAGCGAAAAAACGTGCGCAGGATTTCCGCGAAGCGCGGATACCGAAGTTCCTTGGTTACTTCGAACAGGCCCTGGAGCGTGGCGGTGGGAAATACGTCCTCCGCGAGCACTCCTACGTGGACCTGTCGTTGTTCCAGGTCATGGCGGGGCTCGAATATGCGTTTCCCAAGGCGATGAAGAAGCAGAAGCTGCCGCTGCTCCGCGACCTGGCGAAGCGCGTGGCCGACCGGCCGAACATCGCGGCCTATCTGGCCTCGGAGCGGCGGATACCGTTCAACACGAACGGCATCTTCAGGCACTACCCCGAACTGGACGGCTGACGCGGACTGAGAGGCTAACCGGGATAGTGTGGGAGCCGCTTAAGCGGCGATCCCGCGGCAGCGGGTGAGTATTTCGCGAGTCGTATCGCCGCTGAAGCGGCTCCCACAAGAGCCACGTCGTATCGCCGCTGAAGCGGCTCCCACAAAGAGCCTCTCTGGAGTCACTCCCTTTTGGAGTGGCCCACATACAGCCACTGTTGGAGTGCCTTTCACGCAGGGCCACCCCTGAGGTGGCCCACGGAGGCGTCAGTTGGAACCCGCAGCCTTCGGCGCCTCGCCCCATTCGTAGACCTTGTAATAGACCGGGTCGACCGGGCCGTTCTTCGGGTCGTGATGGAACTTGCCGTCAGGATCGGCCATGTACGTCTGTGGTACACCATTTTTCGGCGTAACCACGACCATGAAGAGCTTGCCACCCGAACGGTATTCCTCCACTCGGTCGTCGCCCTGCTGGCGCACGGTCACCGTTGGGGCCGCCTGGCCACGGGCATCCACCGCGCCGTTGTCCTGCATGGAAGGCAGGGCCACGGCCGAGCGCGAACCGTTGCCCTGCTCGTCGGAGGTGGCGGGCGTGGTCTTGCCGTCCTGCGCTTCGTCGTAGGGCACGGGCCGCTCGATCGGCTTAAGCCCGGAGCGGTCGGGCTCGCCTGCCTTGACGCCCGGGTCATTGAGGCCCGGCGGAGGCGGCGCCGGCTTGAACGACGACGGATCCTGGGCGTTCTGCGCGGCGGCGGGTAGCGCCAGGGCCAGGACGAGCGCGGCGACGAGGGCGTGCGAGCGGTTCATGGGAGATCTCTCCGTACGGGGCGACGAGGATAGCAATTCCCATGGCCCCGGCCACGTGAACGAACGGTTCGCGTACGACCATGAGAGAATCGGGGGATGCCTACGCTCACGCTCATCGACGGGTCCTCGTACCTGTACCGCGCGTTCCACGCGCTGCCGCCCCTGACCAATACCTTCGGCGAGCCCACCGGCGCGCTGTTCGGCATCGTCAACATGCTCCGCACGACGATGAAGGCAGGCTCCGACTACGTCGCCTTCGTGTGCGATGCCCCGGGCCGCACGTTCAGGGACGATCTCTACCCCGAGTACAAGGCCAACCGGCCGTCGATGCCGGACGACCTGCGCGCGCAGATCGAGCCCATGATGAAGATCGTCGGCGCGCTGGGATTCCCGATCCTCTGCGTGCCAGGCGTCGAGGCCGACGACGTGATCGGCACGCTGGCCCGGCAGGCGGCCGACCAGGGCATCGACACGATCATCTCCACCGGCGACAAGGACTTCGCCCAGCTGGTCGGTGCGCACATCGTGCTCATCAACACGATGTCGAACACGACGATGGACATCCAGGGCGTCGTCGAGAAATTCGGCGTGCGGCCGGAGCAGATCGTCGACTACCTCACCCTCATGGGCGACAGCATCGACAACGTGCCCGGCGTCGAAAAATGCGGTCCGAAGACCGCCGCGAAGTGGTTGGCCGAATACGGCAACCTCGACGCGCTGCTCGCCAACGCCGACAAGATCGGCGGCAAGATCGGCGAGAACCTGCGTGCCGCCATACCGCGCCTGCCGCTGTCGCATGAACTGGTCACGATCCGCACCGACGTACCGCTGGACCTCGCTCCCACCGATCTGCACATGCGCGAACGCGACGTCGACGCGCTACGCGAGCTATACACGCGCTACGACTTCAAGGCCGCGCTGAAGGATCTCGACCAGGCCAGCGAGCCCGCGGCCCCGGCCGTGCCCGCCAAGGCAGCGGCGGCGAAGCCGACCGTTACACCGGACGCGTCGCTCGGTGCCGAAGGCGAATACGAGCTGATCGTGACCGAGGAGCGTTTCGCGGCCTGGCTCGAGAAGCTCGAAACGGCGCCCTTGATCGCGTTCGACACCGAGACCACCAACATCGACGCGATGCAGGCGGACATCGTCGGCCTGTCGCTCGCCGTGGAGCCGGGCAAGGCGGCGTATGTGCCGCTGTCGCACGACTATCCCGGCGCGCCGCAGCAGCTATCGCGCGAGCACGTGCTCGGCGCGCTGAAGCCGATCTTCGAAGATGCTTCGCGACCGAAGGTCGGTCAGCACGGCAAGTACGACATCAACATCCTTTCGCATTACGGCATCGCACTGAAGGGGCTCACGCACGACACGATGCTGGAGTCGTACGTGTTCAACGCCACCGCGACGCGCCACGACATGGATTCGCTCGCCACGCGTTACCTGGGTTATTCGACGATCAAGTACGAACAGGTCGCAGGCAAGGGCGCCAAGCAGATTTCGTTCTCGCAGGTGGACTGCGACGCGGCGTGCCGCTACGCCGCGGAAGATGCCGATATCACGCTTCGCCTGCATCACGCGCTGTGGCCCATGCTCGAGGCCGAGCCGTCGTTGCGCGCGGTGTATACCGACATCGAGATACCGCTCGTGCCCGTCCTGGCGAAGATGGAGCGCACCGGCGTGCTCATCGACGCCAACGAGCTGCGCAAGCAGAGCCAGCAGCTCGGCAAGCGCATGGTGGAACTGCAACAACAGGCCTACGCCTCCGCCGGCCACGAATTCAACCTGGATTCGCCCAAGCAGCTACAAGCCGTCCTGTTCGACGAACTGGGCCTTGCGGCCAAGATCAAGACGCCCACGGGCCAGCCGTCGACCAATGAGGAGGCACTGGAAGCCATCGCCGATACGCATGAGTTGCCGCGCCTGATCCTCGAATACCGCGGACTCGCCAAGTTGCGCTCGACATACACCGACAAGCTTGCCGGCATCGTCAACCCGCGCACGGGACGCGTGCATACCAGCTACCACCAGGGCGCGGTGGCGACGGGACGCATCAGCTCGTCCGACCCGAACCTGCAGAACATCCCGGTGCGCACCGAAGAGGGCCGACGCATTCGCCAGGCCTTCATCGCACCCGATGGCTGGCGCATCCTCGCCGCCGACTATTCGCAGATCGAACTGCGCATCATGGCCCACCTCTCCAGCGACGAAGGCCTCGTGCGCGCTTTCAAGGAAGGCGGCGACGTGCATCGCGCGACGGCTGCGGAAGTCTTCGGCGTACCCGCTGACGAGGTCACCACCAACCAGCGCCGGGCGGCGAAGGCGATCAACTTCGGCCTGATGTATG
>DATNJP010000374.1:0-3988 GCA_035603855.1 Luteibacter sp.
GCGCCTGAAGATAGAGAGTCATCTGCTGACAGGCGACAATCGCGGCAGTGCCCGCGCCGTGGCCTCCGCGTTGGGCATCGACAGCGTGCGCGCCGAGGTGCTACCCCAGGACAAGGCCGCGGCCGTGGTGGGACTGAAGCACGGCGGTCTTGTCGCCATGGTGGGCGACGGTATCAACGACGCACCGGCTCTTGCCGCGGCCGATATCGGCATTGCGATGGGTGGGGGTACGGACGTGGCCATGCACGCCGCCGGTATCACCCTGATGCGCGACGACCCGCGTCTCGTGCCGGCAGCGCTGGAGATCAGCCGCCGCACTTACGCGAAAATCCGCCAAAACCTGTTCTGGGCTTTCGTGTACAACCTGATCGGCATTCCGCTGGCCGCGTTCGGCCTGCTGAATCCGGCCATCGCCGGTGCTGCCATGGCCTTGTCCAGCGTCAGCGTGGTGGGTAACGCGCTGCTGTTGAAGACGTGGCGCCCGAAGGGTCTCGCGGGCTGAGCCTGCGACGCTGGATAACGTGAGGAAGGTAACGATGAACATCGGACAAGCCGCCAAGAGCAGCGGACTCAGCGCCAAGATGATCCGCCATTACGAGTCGATCGGCCTGCTGGGCCCGGCGACGCGGAGCGAGAGTGGCTACCGCCTGTACGGGCGGAATGACCTGCACACCCTGGTTTTCATCCGGCGCTCGCGCGACCTGGGCTTCTCGCTGGACGAAGTGGCCCGGCTGCTGACCTTGTGGCGTGACCGCGACCGTGCCAGCGCCGAGGTGAAGTCACTGGCGGCGCAACATATCGAGGCACTGGACCGGAAGATCGAAGAGCTTTCGGGCCTTCGCGAAACCTTGCAGCACCTCGTCAGCCACTGCCACGGAGACGACCGACCCGACTGCCCGATCCTGCAGGACCTCGAATCCGGAACGTGCGGAACGACGTTGCGATCCGCCTGAGGCAATACGACATCATGGACTTCCCTCATTACCCCGCCGTTCCCGACCCGTCGCGCCGTCGCTTCGTGCAAGGCCTTGCCTGGGGCAGCGCGGCATTCGCGCTGGGCCTGATGGAGCCCGGCCGCGCCTGGGCTTCCCCCGGAACGACGCGTGCCACGCCGCTGACAGGCGATACGTTCGACCTCGCGATCGGCGAGACGCCGGTGAACTACACCGGGCGCGCACGCGCAGCGACCACGATCAACGGAGGCCTGCCGGGTCCGCTGCTGCGCTGGAAGCAGGGCGAGACGGTGACGATGCGCGTGACGAATCGTTTGCGCGTGCCCAGCTCGATTCACTGGCACGGCATCATCCTTCCGGCGAACATGGATGGCGTGCCGGGCCTCAGTTACGAAGGCATCGCTCCCGGCGAAACCTTCGTCTACCGCTTCCCGGTGAACCAGGCCGGCACGTACTGGTATCACTCGCACAGCGGCTTCCAGGAGCAGACCGGCGTCTACGGTCCGCTCGTGATCGACCCGGCCGGTGCGCCACGCTTCGCGGCAGACCGCGAGCACGTGGTGATGCTGAGCGACTGGACCGACGAGGATCCCGAACATATCTTCGCGACGCTGAAGCGCGAGAGTGACTATTACAATCCGGCGCGTCCCACCGTGGGCGACTTCATGCGTGCTGCGCGTGCGAACGGGTTGGCGAGCACGTTCAAGTCGTATCGTATGTGGAATCACATGCGCATGAGCCAGGCCGACCTGTCGGATGTGTCGGGCGTCACGTATACCTATCTGATGAATGGCAGCGCGCCGAATGGCAACTGGACGGGCATGTTCCGTCCGGGCGAGAAGGTGCGATTGCGCTTCATCAACGGCTCCGCCTCAACGATCTTCGACGTACGCATCCCCGGCCTGAAGATGACCGTGATCGCGGCGGATGGACAGGACGTCGATCCGGTCACCGTCGACGAGTTCCGCATTTCGGTCGCCGAGACTTATGACGTTCTGGTCGAACCGGATGATGGCGCGTACACGGTGTTCGCCCAATCCATCGACCGCACCGGTTACGCGCGAGGTACGCTCGCACCGCGCGAAGGCATGATCGCGGCCGTGCCGGCCATGGATGCCCGTGTCTGGCTGCCGATGAGCGACATGATGGGCGCGCCGCATCACGCCATGCCCATGCACGACATGTCGCATGGCATGCCGATGGGAGATGCCGCGGCGTCGCGCCTGCCTCCAAAGGTGCGTCACGCACGAACCGAATACGGCCCCGGCACCGATATGCACGTGGACACGCCGCGAACGAACCTCGACGATCCCGGTGTCGGCTTGCGTGGCAACGGCCGGCGCGTACTCACGTACGCCGACCTGCATAGCGTGGTTCCGCCCGCGGACACGCGGGAGCCTGGACGCGAGATCGAACTTCATCTTACCGGCAACATGGAACGCTTCATGTGGTCGTTCGATGGCGTGAAATATTCTGACTCGACGCCGGTCCATTTCCGGCACGGAGAGCGACTTCGCATCGTGCTCGTCAACGACACGATGATGACGCACCCTGTTCACCTGCACGGGATGTGGAGCGACCTCGAGAACGAGGAAGGGCAGTTCCAGGTGCGCAAGCACACGATCAACGTGCAGCCCGCGCAACGGGTGACCTATGCCGTCACCGCGGATGCGCCGGGACGATGGGCGTATCACTGCCACCTGCTTTATCACATGGAAGCGGGCATGTTCCGCGAAGTGGTGGTGTCATGAGAACCGTCCTGGCTTACGCAGCTTCCATGTTCTTCGCTACGGGCGCGATGGCACAGAGCATGCCCATGAAGATGGCGCCCATGCAGGGTGGCCAACCCGCGTCCGACGCGCGCGATCCGGATTACTCCGACGGCGTGCCAATGAGCCCCATGCGCGGGATGGACATGAACGACGGAGCCCCGATCGGCATGTTGCTCATCGACCAGCTCGAAACGACATCGGGTCACAATGGTTCGGGCAAGGCATGGGACATCGAGGGGTGGTACGGAAACGACACGAATCGCCTGTGGTTGCGCAGCGAAGGTGAGGGCACGAGCCATGCGCTGCGCGAGGGTAATGTCGAAGCATTGTGGTACCACACGGTGGCTGCCTACTGGGGGACACAGGTGGGCATCCGTCAGGATGTAGGGCAGGGCGAGCACAGGCGTTGGGCCGCATTCGGCATCCAGGGCCTCGCACCATACTGGTTCGAGTTGCAGGCGACGGCCTATGTGGGCGAGCAGGGCAGGACGGCCCTGCGCTTCCGCGCCGAGTACGAACTCCTGTTCACCCAGCGCCTGGTGCTTCAGCCGGAACTCGAATTGAATCTCTACGGCAAACCCGACCGCCAGGAGCGCACGGGCGCCGGGCTGTCCGACGTGCAGTTCGGGCTTCGCCTGCGCTACGAGATCCGCCGCTGGTTTGCTCCCTACGTCGGCGTGCAGTGGAGCCAGCGTGTGGGTGGCAGCGCAGGGTACGCTCGTGCCGATGGCGAGCCGGTGTTTGATCGACAGTGGGTGGCTGGGCTTCGGGTTTGGTTCTGAACGGAATTGGCTACCATAGCCGCAAGGGGACGATGGTCAGAGCCATCATCATGAAGCGGTCCAACCTGTGTCGGATGCCATCAACATGCAATTCGGTGATCTCGAGAAATCAGCACTACAGCTAAACGATCTCTACGAACAACTCGAGGTCAAGCGATGGGGCCGCGTCTGGACCACGGGAGAACTTGCGCTGGGTTTCGTAGGGGATGTTGGCGACCTGGCAAAGCTGATCCAGGCGGATGCCGGCGTCCGGGATATCGACGACTGCAAGGCGAAACTGGGTCATGAATTGTCCGACTGTCTGTGGTCGATCATGGTCCTTGCAAACAAATGTGGCGTTGACCTGGAGGCGGAATTTGTCAGGAATACCAGGGAGCTGGTCGAGTATGTGTCTGGTGAGCTGCGCGCGTAACTAAAAGCACCGCGACCTGGCAGACGTCTGGCATTTGACGGTTGATGCCCCTGGGGCTAGATTTTCCAC
>DATNJP010000375.1:0-2279 GCA_035603855.1 Luteibacter sp.
TCAACAGCATGAATACCGTGGCGGCCCTTGTGCGCGTGGATCCCAACGCCGCCGAGCGCACCGTCGAGAACCTCGCCGAGCTTTTCCGGGCGGCGCTCGGGGCCGACAGGGCGGCCGTGGGTACCTTGTACGAAGAGCTGCAACTGGTGGACCGCTATCTTGCCATCGAGCAATTGCGCCTGGGTTCGCGGCTCACCATTCGTCGCGACATCGGCGATTTGCCGGTGGCCTTCCCGATGCCGCGGCTGTTGCTGCAACCGTTGGTCGAGAATGCAGTGCGTTATGGCGTGCAACCTTCCGTGGAGGGTGGCACGGTGAACATCATCGGACACGCCCATCGTGGCGGCGTGGAATTGCGCATCGACAACCCGCTGCACGAGGCGCCGGTCAGCGGTGGCCATGGGCATGGCCTGGACAATGTCCGACAGCGCATCGCGCACCATTTCGGCACCGCCGCGCGGGTCGATGCCGGCCCGGTCGACGGCCGCTTCGTGGTCAGCATCTATCTACCCGGATCTCCCCGCCATGCGCGTCCTGGTCGTTGACGACGAACCCCTCGCGCGTGCGCGCCTGGAGCTGATGCTCAAGGACATGCGCGACATCGACGTGGTCGGCAGCGTGGGCGATGGCGAATCGGCCCTCTCCGCCTGCGCCGCCTTGCATCCGGACGTCCTGCTGCTCGACGTGGAGATGCCGGCGCTCACCGGTGAAGGCGTCGCCCGGCGGCTGGCCAGCCTCGCCGGCGCGCCGCAGGTGATCTTCTGCACGGCGTACGAAAGACACGCCATCAGCGCCTTCGAACTTGGCGCGGTGGATTACCTGCTCAAACCCGTGCGTGGTGAACGCCTGGCCGAGGCATTGGCGCGGGCACGCGCACGCATGACGCAGCCGTTGCCCCAGCAAGCCCATACGCTGATGGTGCGTCGGGGTAGCGAAAGCCGCCGGCTCGAGCTTGCCAACGTCCGCTACTTCGTCGCTGACGAGAAATACGTGGAAGTCCACCTGGAAAACGATACCTGGCTGATGGACGAATCCCTGCGGCAGATCGAACAAGCCTTCGGCGAGCGGGTCATCCGCCTGCACCGGAACTGCCTGGTACCCGCGCACGCCCTGCTGGGCCTCAAGACGCTCGCCGACGGCCGCGTGCTGGCGCGCCTGGCAGGTACCGATGCGATGCCCGAGGTCAGCCGTCGCAACCTGGTGGCCGTGCGGCAACGCCTGCGCGACGCCTGACGCGACCCGGGCGACACAGCGTCGCGCTGCGCGCGCGGCCCGATTGCGGGACAATGGCCCTCCCCTGCACTTTATCGAGAACCTGCCGATGAGCCAGACACTGCGCATCGCTACGCGCAAGAGCGCCCTGGCCCTTTGGCAAGCCGAGCATGTGGCCACCCTGTTGCGCCAGGCACATCCCGGCCTCGTCGTCGAGTTGGTGCCCATGAGCACCCGAGGTGATGAAATCCTCGACCGCTCGCTGGCGACCGTCGGTGGCAAGGGCCTGTTCCTGAAGGAACTGGAAGTGGCCATGCTCGAACATCGCGCCGACATCGCAGTGCATTCGCTCAAGGACGTTCCCGCGGTGCTCGAGCCGGGCTTTGCGCTCTCGGCCATCCTGCCGCGTGCCGACGCGGCCGATGCCTTCGTCAGCAACGTGGCGGAAAAACTCTCCGACCTTCCCAACGGCGCGCGCGTGGGCACCTCGTCCCTGCGCCGCCAGTCACAACTGCGCGCCGTACGTCCCGACCTGCAACTGCTTGACCTTCGAGGCAATGTGAACTCGCGCGTGGCCAAGCTCGACGATGGCCACTACGACGCGATCATCCTGGCCTGTGCGGGCCTTGAGCGATTGGGCATGGCAGGCCGCATCCGCTCGCGGCTTTCGTCGCCCGAATGGCTGCCCGCTCCGGGGCAGGGTGCGATCGCCATCGAGATCCGCGAGGACGACGTGCGTATACGCGACCTCACCAGCGCCCTGGACGATGAAGAAACGCGCATCGCGGTGACGGCCGAGCGTGCGATGAATGAACAGCTTGGCGGCAACTGCAGCGTTCCGGTGGCGGCATGGTGCGTGGTGGCCGAGCGCGGGCTTACCCTGCATGGCCTGGTCGGCGACGTCCACTCTGGACGCATCCTGCGTGCCACCGCCGACAGCGCGACGGATGATCCGGTGGCATTGGGGCAGGAAGTGGCGCGCATGTTGCGCGAGGCCGGCGCGGACGAATTGCTCGCCCCGCACGCCGGCCACCAGGCATAGCGTCTTAGAAGTTGTAGACCAGGTT
>DATNJP010000376.1:0-3319 GCA_035603855.1 Luteibacter sp.
CGACTTCCACTTCGGGTTCTCACCCGTATGGTCCGACGGCATCATCATCGTGTGGTAAAGCGCGGTATAGAACGTGCGGCGCTGCGTCTCGTCGCCGCCGGCGACCTCGATCCGGCCCAGTGCCTTGTTCCATGCGGCCACGGCGGCTTGGTGGACACCGTCGAAGTTCCAGCCACGGGCTTCTTCGGTCGCATTTCGGTGCGCCTGCGCGGCGCTGACGAAGGAAATACCGACCTTGGCCTGGATCGCCTGCCCGGCCTTCACCGTGTAGTCGAACGAGGCGCCCATCGGCACGCCGCTGCTGGCCTGCACGGACGGCGCGTTGCCCACGTTCGTGTCGAGCCACGTGCGCGTCGACGACGCCGGCGTGTCGACGATCATGTCCACGTAGACGTCGTACGGACCGCCTTCGTTCCAGCCACCGGCGTAATGACCCACGCCGGCGATTTCAGTCGACGAGACCACGTGCAGGTCGCCGCCCAGGAACTGCTGCGTTTCTTCGCCCTTGCCCTTGTAGAGCAGGTCGAGATCGACGCTCACATGCGCGTCGCCGTCCTTGGCGAACGTGTAACGATGCATGCCCATGCGCCGGGTGGCGGTCAGCTCCGCCTTCACCTGGTAGCGCGACAACTCCACGGCGTAGTAGCCCGGGCTCGCCACCTCGTTGGCACGCGGCGAATGGAACTTACCCGGCTCCAGCTCACCGGTGCTGCCGATGACACGGATGTTTTCGTACTTGCCCGAACCACCGCTCAGGTGGAGGTGGCTGAATCCACGGATCTCGCCGGTGCTTTCAAAGCCCTTGCGATAACCGTAATCACGCACATCGGGACCGACCTTCACCATGCCGAAGGGCATGGTGGCGCCGACGAAGACCTCACCGAACCAATCCGACCCGATGAACGGATCGACTTCGTTGGCATGGTCGGCGGCCATGACGGCCGGGGCAGCAAGCATCAGGGAAGCGACGGCGACCGCGAGGGCGCGCCGTGCGAAGGAACCGGGGGTATGCATCGATGGACTTTCCTTTTCAGCCTGGCCGATCAGAACGAATAGGTAATCTGCGCGGTGTAGTTACGCCCGGCCAGGTAGTAGAAGGTCGGATCCTTCGCCAGGCCGTTGCCCTGGATGGGCGTGCGATGGTCGAACAGGTTATTGGTCGACAATTGCACTCTGAGGTCAGGCGTGAAGCGGTAACCGATGTTGAAGTTGGTGTAGTTGTACTTCGGCAGCTTGGTGTTCGGGTTGTACTTGGCGCCGCTGGTCTCGCCCACGCCGGTGAAGCGCGTGCCCACGTACTTGACCAGGAACGAGCCGTACCAGGCGTTCTGGTCGTAGATGAAGCCCACGTCCGCCGTCGACATCGGCGAGTTGGAGATCTGCAGGTGGGTCGTCTTCGAGTACGCGCTGTTGATACTGCCGTTGGCCGTGAAGCTGAAGCCCGAATCGCCGAGGATGTGCGTCAGTTCACCTTCCACGCCCTTGTAGATCACGCCGCCCTGGTTGGCGAACACGCTGATCAGCGAACCACCCGGGCCGATCGGCTCTTCCACGCTGGTGACCAGGTTGCCGAAGTCGATGTAATAGACGTCGACGTCCGCGACGGTGGTCGGCGTCTTCCAGACCACGCCGGCCTGGTAGTTCGTGGTCGTCTGCGGGTCGATGTGACCGGCCGGCCCCTGCAGGATGTTGACCTTCGGAGCCTGGAAGCCCTTGGCCACCTGCGCATACGCAGCCAGGTTCGGGGTGAAGCGATAGTTCGCGGCCACCGAGGCAAGCGTCGTGGAGAAGTGGCCATCGCCGCCGACCGGCAGGAAGTTGGACACGCCATCGAGCGTGCGGTCGAACACGATCTGCTTCACGCCCGGGGTGATGCTGAGGTTTTCCAGCGGACGCCAGTCGATCTCGAAGTAGCTCTGCGTCGTATTGGTGTGCTGGTTGGTATCGATGATGTTGGCGTTCGGCTCGCCCTTCAGCACGCGCGGCGTCATCGTCGACAGGTCGACGGTGACCTGGTCCTGCACCTGGTAGGTGCGCTCGGCCCAGATACCGGCCTTGAGGGTGCTGTCGAGCCAGCCACTTCCGACATCCTTCTCCAGCGTGAGGAAGTCACCTGCCGCACGGTAGCGGCTGTGGTTGATCGCACCCGGGACGCCGCCGTCGGGCAGAAGCGAGGCATTCGGGGTGTTGCCCAGCAGATCCACGCCGCCCGGACCGCTGTCGCGCAGGCCGTAGGTGTAGAACTTGTTGTCGATGCGCCACGAACCGTAGTCACCGTGCAGCTGCAGGTATTCGAAGTCGGCGTGACGGTCGTCGATGTTGTAATCGGCGAAACCCTGCGACGTCGGATCGTTGTTCAGGCCACCGAATTCGAGGCCGAGGATGTCCGTGCGCTTCTTCGGCTGCGCGGTGAAGGTGTTCCACTTGACCTTGTTGTAGTCGGCCACGAGGGTCAGCGTGGTGTTGTCGCCGAGCGGCTGCTTCACCTTGAACAGGACGTTGTCCTGGCGGAAGCCGGCTTCGTCGATCAGGCCGTTGGATTCGATGTGGCTGTAATTGATCGACGCCTCGGTGCCGATCTTGTTCATCACGCCGGTGTTGCCGCTGCCGGCCACCTGCCACGTGGCGCCGCTGCCGTACATCGCGGACACCTCACCCGACGGCTTGTCGGTCGTCGGTGCCGAATACAGGGCCACCGTGCCGCCGAAGGTCGCGTTGCCGAGATTGCTTGCGGTACCCGGACCGCGATCCACCACCACCTTGTCCAGCGACGGGCCAGGGAAGAACGCCGTGGTGGCATGGCCGAACGCACCCGGGTCGCCGAACGGGATGCCGTCGAACGTCACGTCGTACTCGCCATCCTGGAAACCGCGGATGGTGCCGCTCTTGCTGGAGAAGCCGGCGCCGTTGGGGGACGCGTTGACAGCCGAAGGCGTGAGTTCCAGCAGGGCCAGGTAATCCGCCTTGGGCGTCGCGATCGTCTGGATGAAGTTACGGCTCAGGACGGACTGCGGTTCGATCTCGAACAGGTTGCCCTGCGAAGGAGCGAGTGCGGCAGCCGTGCCCGGCGGTGCGAGGTTCGGGTCGTCGACGCCGGCGGACACTGCGACGCCCTGCAGGGTCGTCGTCTGCTTCGTGATGTCGGCGTCCGTGGTTTCCGCGACGGCGCCAAAAGCGGCGGCGAGGGTGGCCAGGCTGATACCAAAACGTACGGCATGATGCATTGCGTTGAAACTCCTGCGTGAATCGGCCGCGCGGTTACCCGCAACGGTCTGCTCTGACGAGCCCGAAGAGAGGGGAAACGGATTGTGGGGAGGGG
>DATNJP010000377.1:0-12314 GCA_035603855.1 Luteibacter sp.
CGAGGTGTGCCCAAGGCTCGGAGCAGGGCTACTTCGGCGGCCTTGCGGCGCGCGTAGCGGGATGCCGCGAGCGCGATCGCCACGCCCGCAAGCAGTGCCGACAGCAGTGCGGTCAGGCGCAGGAAGGCGCTGGCGCGGTCGAACGCGGAGCGCATGCGCTCCTGCATTTTCTCCGGCGTGATCAACTCGCCGCCTTGCGGCAAGGCGCTGCGTTCGACGCTGGTGCGCCACGCCGTCACGGCGGCCGGCGTGCCGGACACGAGCAGGCGATGCCGCGCCCGGCTGCCGATGGAGAGCAAGCCCGCCTCGCTGGCGTCGTCGAGGTTCATCAGCGCGCGCGGCGCGAGTGCGAACAGTTCGCCACCATCCGGCTGGCGCACGAGTTCGGCCGTGACGTGGAGGTCGCGGCCGCCGATCTGGATCGTCTGCCCGGCCTGGATGCCGAGCCCGACCATCGCGCGGTGGTCGAGGAAGACTTCGCCACGCGCCGGACCGTGCGCGACGCGATCGCGCCCATCGGCGCCGCGTACTTCAAGCGTGCCGCGCAGTGGATAGGCGCCGTCGGTGGCGAGGACATCGAGCAGTTGGCTGTGCTCGCCCACGAAGGCGACGCTGCGGAACCCGGCGCCACGCGTGGTGGTCAGGCCGTCGGCGCGGGCAGCCTGCAGCATCGGTTCGGGCAGCGGGGCGGGTGCGGAAACGCCAAGGTCGCCGCCAATGAGTTCAGCGGCGCTGGCGAGGATGCCGCGCTCGATGCGGGTGGACAGCGTCGCGACGACACCCAGGGCGATGACCGCGAGGACCAGCGACGCGGCCAGCGTGCGGAGTTCGACCAGGTGCCACTCGCGCCTGAGCGTGCGCAGTGCAAGCCGGGTGACGTTCACGCGGGCACCCCGAGACGGCCTTCGTGCAGTTCCGCGGAACGCGCGCAGCGTGCGGCAAGGCGCGAGTCGTGCGTGACCAGGATCAGCGTCGTGGCGTGCTGGCGGTTCATCTCGAAAAGCAGGTCGCCGATGTGTTCGCCCGTGTGCTGGTCGAGATTGCCCGTGGGCTCGTCGGCGAAGAGGATGCGCGGGCGGTGGACGAAGGCGCGGGCCAGGGCGACGCGCTGCTGTTCACCACCGGAGAGCTGGGCGGGATAGTGCCGGCGCCGACCGCCAAGTCCGACCGCTTCCAGCGCCGCATGGGCACGCTCGCGTGCGCTGTCGTCGCCCTCGAGCTCCAGCGGAAGCATGACGTTTTCTTCCGCGGTCAGCGCTGGCAACAGGTGGAACGACTGGAACACGAAGCCTACCAGGCGACGCCGGATCGCGGCGCGAGCCTCCTCGTCGATGCTTTCCAGCGCCTGGCCATCGAGGCGGATGCTGCCCGCCGTGGGAACATCCAGGCCGGCCAGGAGTCCGAGCAGGGTGGTCTTGCCGGACCCCGACGCACCGACGATGGCGAAGCTTTCGCCCTCGGCCACCCGCAGGTTCACCCCCGAAAGGATGTCCAGCCGTCCCTCCGGGCCGAAAACCGACTTGCTAACATCCGCCACTTCAAGAAGAACACGGGAAGAATCGCTCATGCGTCGTTGCCTGGTCCTGTTGCTGTTCGTCTGGTGCGCCATCGCCTCCGCGGCGGATGCGCCGCGCAAGGTGCTGGTGCTCGGGGACTCGTTGTCGGCGGCGCACAACATTCCGGTGGAAGCCGGCTGGGTGCGTCTGCTGGACGCTCGCACATCGAAGATGGCGACGCCATGGACGATGGTCAATGCCAGCATCAGCGGGGAGACCTCGCTGAGCGGGCGCAACCGGCTGCCGGCCCTCCTGGACAAGCAGCATCCGGGCGTGGTCGTGATCGAGCTGGGCGCGAACGATGGCCTGCAGGGGCTTCCCCTGGGCAAGCTGGCCGACAACCTCGATGCGATGGTCACCGCGGCGACGCAGGCCGGCGCGCGGGTGCTCCTGCTGGGCATCGAGCTGCCGGTGAACTACGGCCCGCAATATCGCGACGGACTACGCAAGGTTTACGCGGATACCGCCAGGAAACACGGGGTGGCGCTGGTGCCGTTCCTGCTGGACGGCGTGGCCCTCGACCCCGCCCTTATGCAGGACGATGGCCTGCACCCCACCGCCGCCGGCGAACCGCGAGTGGCGGAGAATGTGTGGAAAGCGCTTAGCCCGATGCTGCATTAGACGACGCTTCGTGCACGTCGCCGAACCCACAATGAATCTTTGTTTTCGGTCTTCACGCTGTTCTCACCGGGCCGGCCGTTAACTCTTCACATTTGTGAATCACAGAGGAGTGGAGCGATGAGCACACGCGACGAACAGGCTGGGTTGATCCTTCTCGTTGAGGATAATCGCCAGATCGCCGAGATGGTTGGCGAGTTCCTGGAGCGCCGGGGATACTCGGTCGACTACGCCGCCGACGGCGTCAGCGGTCTGCACCTGGCCGTTTCCAACAGCTACGACGTCATCGTGCTGGACCTGATGCTGCCCGGCATGGACGGCCTGGATGTCTGCCGCAAGCTGCGCAAGGACGGGAAGAAGTCCACGCCCGTACTGATGCTGACGGCGCGCGACACCCTGGAAGACAAGCTGGTGGGTCTCGAGGCCGGTGCCGACGATTACCTGGTGAAGCCCTTCGAGGTACGCGAGCTGGAAGCCCGCCTGCGCGCCCTGATCCGCCGCGACCGCCGCCAGGTGTCGTCCGAGGTGCTCAACGTGGGCGACATGACCCTGGACACCGCCACGCTGCGCCTCACCCGCGGCGGCCAGGAACTGACCGTCTCGCCGATCGGCCTGAAGCTGCTCGCCATCCTCATGCGCGAATCGCCGCGAGTGGTCAGCCGCCGCGACATCGAGCGCGAGATCTGGGGCGACACCCTGCCGGACTCGGACACCCTGCGCTCGCACCTGTATAACCTGCGCCGCGTCATCGACAAGCCGTTCGACCGGCCGTTGCTGCACACCATCCATTCCGCCGGATACCGTCTGGCCGACCTCGATTCCGAAGTCGCCGCGTCGCAAACGGCATGAAGATGGGGAAGGTCCGGAACTGATCGATGGAAGGCAGGTCACCGCAGGGCACCAGGCGAAGGCGCGGCTCGTTCCGCGTACGCGTCGCGATCGTCTTCGGATTGCAGACCGCTGTTGTCGTCATCGCTTCGCTGATGGCGGCCAACAACGTCGCGCCGATCGGCGCATCCATCGCGATCATGCTGTGTTCGGGCGGACTGGCGTGGCTCGCCGTGTCACGGGAATGGATACCCGTGGCCGCCCTCGCGCGCCTTCTGGATGGATGGGATCCCGACCGCCCGGACATGGAAGGCCTCGACCGCCAGAACGGACAGCGCTCGGACGGCGATGTTTCCTCGCTGCTTCGTGGGCTGCATGGCCTGGCATCGCGCATCGAAGGGTTCGGCGAGCGCGAACGCAATTTCACCCGCGACGCCAGTCATGAACTGCGCAGTCCGCTCACCGTCATCAAGATGTCCTCGGACATGCTTGCCGACGAAACCGGGCTGTCGGACTTCGGCCACCGATCGCTGGAACGCATCCGCCGGTCGACGCGCGAACTGGAAGCATTGGTTGAAGCCTTCTTGATCCTCTCGCGCGAATCCGACCAGGGGCTCGCCGAAGAAGACTTCGTCGTGAACAAAGTCCTCCGCCAGGAAGTGGACTACGCGCGCGAATTGATCGCGGGCCGTCCGGTGGAGTTGATCCTCGACGAACCGGCGAGCTTCGCGCTGCATGCGTCGCCGCGCGTGTTCGCCGTGCTCTGCGGACAGTTGATCCGTCACGCCCTGCAGCAGACCGACCAGGGCACGATCGTCGTCACCGTCATGCCGGGCAGTGTCAGCGTGATCAATCCTGGCCTGGATGCGACCGACACCGGCAGCCGCCGTCATGCATCGGTGGATCGCCATGGATTCGACCTCGCCATCGCACGACGCTTGTCCGATCGTTTCCAGTGGCCGCTGGAACTGCGGTCGCTACCCGGCGCCAACCGCGTCGCCAGCGTCAGGTTTCCGCATCCTCAGCCGGTCGAAGCCTGAGCGACGTATCGGCCGGTAGAAGTCACTCCATCAGCTTCGCGATACGCCCCGCATCCAACGCGCCACTCACCGCTTTGCGTGAACCATCGGCCTTTATCACCAGCGTCCGCGGTGTCTCGCCGCCCCAGTTCGGATCGATAAGGAAATTCATCCGCTCGGGCGTCGCGTCGGCATAAGCCCGCGACCTGACGCTGTCGAGGCCCGCGGCTTTCAGGCGTCCTTCCAGCGCATCGCGTTGCTCCACGGGATCGGTCGCGACGAACACCAGGTCGATATCGGCGTGCGTACGCTGGTAGTCCCGCAACGCCGAGAGGTTCTGCTCGCAGTACGCGCAATCGAGCGACCACAATGCAACGATGCGCGCCCCCTTGCCAGGTGGTGCGACGAGCGTCGTGGCATCGGCCGAGGTCAGCACGATGGGCGGCGCGGCGAAGGCGGGCAGCGCGACCAGGCAGGCGAGGGCGAACGACCAGCGCTTCACAACGCCTCCGTTGGCACCAGGCGGAACTGGCCTTCCGGGTTCCAGCCCACGAAGGCGCGGTGATTCCAGAGCACGAGCTTCGGCCAACCCGAGCTGCTCGCCGTATGGGCGATGGCCCGCGCTTCGGAGAACGTCGTGCCACCATCGTCGGACTCGCGCAGCATCAGGTCGAGGCCCTTCGCCGACACCTGGTGATAGGCGATCCACACCCGCTTGCCGTCCACCGCGAGGTCCGCGTGCGACGCGCCGGCGGTTGCGACGGTGGTGAGGTGTGTCGGCTCGCTGCCGGGTTTCAGCTGGCCGTACCAGATGGTCGCCTTGCCATCCACGGCGCTGAACCACACGGCGTGGCGCGTGCCCGAGGTGTCGATGGCGAGCGATGGCCCATGATGCGGGCAGCCTTCGATATGCCATTGCGTGAACGTCGCCCGCTGCACATCCAAGGGTGTATTCCCGGCAGGAAGCGTCGCGAAGGCATGATCGCGGATATTGTCGCCGTAGATCGAACGGAAGAAGGCGTCGATGCGGCCGTCCGGCGCACGGGCGAGGGCGATGCGGCAGCACTCGCAGCTCTCGTCGACGATCTTGCGCTCGGGTGCGAACGTGGCACCCCGGTCGGTCGACCAGCTGTAGTAGGTCGCGGCGCCGAGATACGGTTTGTTCTTCGCCTTGGCCGCCTCGACATCACGCTTGTCGATCCAGGCGACGATGAGGTTGCCCTTGCCGTCCACGGCGAGCGAATCGAAGCGGTGCGTGATCTCGGCACGGTCGGTATGCACGGTCTTTGGCGCATCGAAGTGCGCGCCACCGTCGAGCGATCGCGAGAAGCGCACGAAACCGGTCCACGGCAGCTTGCGTGGTTGCGACCAGGTCACATAAAGCTCGCCCTTAGGGCCCAGGGCGATCTTCGGGCGATTCTCGCCCTCGGCATAGATCGGCTCGCCGGTCGGGTTGACGATGGTCGAGACTGCGAACGTGCGGCCCATGTCGTCCGATCGGCGTGCACGCACATGCTGCCCCACCGTGTCGACAACCCAGAGATGGCCCGAGGGATCCATGGCGGTATCGAAGCCGAGCGGCGCTTCGTGGCCCATGTCCATGCCGGCCATGTCGTCGTGCGCCTGTGCCGTGACGGCGCAGGCGAGCAGGGCGGCGAAAACGAAGAAACGGCGCATCAGTGTTCGTCCGGGCGTTCGCGTACGGGATGCTTGCTGAGTTTGCGCTGCAGGGTGCGGCGATGCATGCCGAGGCGACGCGCCGTCTCGGAGATATTGCCTTCGCATTCGGTCAGTACGCGCTGGATGTGTTCCCACTCGAGACGGCGCAGCGGCAGTGGCGCATCCGGTGCATCGACGAGATCGTCCGCGTCGGCCGGGCCCGCGTCACCGTCCAGCAGGGCGCGAACCACCGCGTCGGCGTCGACGGGCTTGGCCAGGTAGTCGTGCGCGCCGCGCTTGATCGCCTCGACGGCGGTGGCGATGGACGCGTAACCCGTCAACAGCAGCACGCGCATGTCCGGTACCAGCGACTGCAGTTCGGGAATCAGGCGCAGGCCATTTTCGTCGCCGAGTTTCAGGTCGAGTACGCAGTAGCGTGGCTGGTGCCGCCGGGCGAGCGCGCGAGCGTCGTCGGCGTTGTCGCTGGTGATCACCTCGAAGCCGCGAGAGGTCATGGCGCGGCCGAGAACGCGCGCGAAGGTGGGGTCGTCGTCGACGATCAGCAGCGGGCGGCCGGTGGGAGGGACGAGCTCGTTCATGTGTGGTCTCCAATGACCGGAAGAGGCAGGCGCAGGCGCATTTGCGCGCCATGGCCGGTATTGCTGGCGGCGAGTTCGCCGTCGAGGCGCTCCGCGGTGGCCTCGGCGAGGGCCAGCCCGATGCCCAGGCCGGTGGCCTTCTGAGAGAGCCCCAGCGTGCCGAGTTCGTCGAACTCATCGAACCCTGGACCCTCGTCGGTGACGACGAGTTCCAGCCACGGTCCGCTGATGCCGATCTCGAGGGCGACGGCCGTGCTCTCGTTCAGTGCCGACGCGTCCGCCGCGTTGTTCAGCAGGTTGATCAGGGCGTGGCGCAGGCCCGGCGGCGTACGCAAGGCGATGCGGCCCGCACCGGGTTCGAGCGTCAGGGTCACGTCGGCCTCGGGCCGCAACAACTGGAAGCGCTCCAGGCAACCGTGGATGAACTCGTCCAGCGTGATGCGTTCCGGTACCTGGGACAGCTGGGCCTGGCCGAACGCCACCATCTCGCGAAGGATGGTCCGGCAGCGTTCGACCTGGCCCTGGAGCAGGTCCAGGTCCTCGCCCAGCGCGTTGTCGGCCGCATGCTCGCGACGGATCTCCGGCAGCAGCGTGCGGATCGTCGAGAGCGGCGTGTTCAGTTCGTGCGCCGCGCCGGCGGCCTGGGTGGCGATGGCCAGGATGCCTTCGTCGCGCAGGGCACGCTCGCGCACGCGCTGTACTTCACCCTGCTGCACGCGGATGGCCTTGGCCAGGTTGCTGATGAAGACGCCGAGGAGGATCGCCATGATGACGAAGTTGACACCCATGCCCGCGACGTAGAGATCAAAATCCAGGCCCTTGTCGCCCAGCGTCGGTAGCGGCAGGTGGTAGGGCACCAGCAGCACGTAGGCCACGCCGGTGAGGATAGCGACGAGCGACACGCCGGCGATCGAAAGCGCCGCCGCGGACAGCGCGATCGGCACCAGCAGCAGCGTGACGAAGGGATTGGCCGCGCCACCCGTGAAATACAGCAGGTAGCCGAGCACAAGGGTATCGGCCGCGATGTGGACGATCGCCTCGCTCTCGCCGACCTTCCATGGCATGCCCAGGCGGAACGATGCCGCGGCGGCGAACACGGCCAGCACGCAGACGCCGATCATCAGCGGTAGCAGGGGAACGTCGAGCTTCAGCAGCGTGACGCAGGACAGGATGGCGACACTCTGCCCGGCGATGGCGCAGAGGCGGAGCCAGGCAAGGGTGCGCGCAAGGGCGAAGGGACCGGAGCGGGACGATGGCGTATGCAGGTTGTCGCTCACGGTGGTCTCTTCATGGCGAAAGGGCCGCTCCGCGAGGAGCGGCCCTTCACCGCGTTACAGGTCTTCGTTATGTACGGGCGGCACCGGCGGAACATTCGCCAGCGCGTGGTTGAGCGAAAGCTTCTTCATCAACGGCAGCATGCCGACGGCGATGGCCGTGCAGAGGATGCCGACCATGCCCAGCTTGTTGAACAGGCTGGTGTAGATCGTCAGCGATTCGAGCGGGTTGGTGATGTTGTCGGGGATCGCCGCGAAGTTGGCGACGACACTGCCCATGTACTGCGCCACGCCGGATGCCACGTAGTAGGCGCCCATCATGAAGCCACCCATGCGCGCCGGCACATAGCGGGCGATCATCGCCAGGCCCAGGCCGCTGACCAGCACTTCACCCAGCGAGTAGAGGCCATAGCCCCACACCATGTACCAGGACGAGATCGCGCCGTTGATGGCGGTGGTCGCACCCAGGCCATACATGAAGAAGCCGGCGGCGACGGCGGCGAAGCCGAGCGCGAACTTCGCGGCGACGGGGAAGTCCTTGCCGTGCTTGCCCAGCGAGTTGTAGATCCAGACGAGGATCGGCGAGAGGATGACGATCCAGATCGCATTGAGCGACTGGAACTGCTCCGGAATCCAGCGGAAGAGCTGGATTCCGAACAGGGTGAAGTCGAGGTCGACGTTACGCTGCGCGAACAGGTTCAGCGAGGTCGACATCTGCTGGTAGAAGATGAAGAAGAAAATCGTCTGGATCGTCAGCACCAGCGCCGCGATGAGGCCGGCGCGTTCGCCCTGCTCGCTGGAGCGGATGAGGTGCACGAAGATACCCAGGATCACGATGCCGGCCGCGTAGACGCAGGCCTTGGCGACGCCCTGGTTCTGCAGGATGTAAGCGGAGGCGGCGATGATCAGCAGGCCACCGACGATCACGCCGAGCACGTTCTTCAGCACCGGCGGCTTCTCGTCGGGATCCGAGCCGACGTGGGCCAGTGTGCGACGCATGAAGTAGTAATTGATCAGGCCGAGGATGAGGCCGATCGAGCAGACGCCGAAGGCGGTGTGCCAGCCCAGCGCATCGCTGTAGTGGGCGCCGACGTAATCGCGGATCCACGGGGTGAGCAGCATGGAGATCGTCGAACCGACGTTCACGGCCATGTAGTAGATGGTGAACGCGCTGTCGATCTTGACCTCGTCGCCTTCATAGATCTTGCGTACGAGGTTGCCGGCGTTGGGCTTGAACAAGCCGTTGCCGAGGATGATCACGCCAAGGGCGAGATACAGGAAATAGGTGTTGTTGGTCGGGATCCAGAGCAGGGCGTAACCGAACATCAGGACCACGGCGCCGGTCAGCATCGTGCGGCGCGTACCGAGGAATTTGTCGCCGATCCAGCCACCGATGGCGGGCGTGGCGTAGATCAGGGCGGAAGCCGCGCCCCAGACGAGGTTGGCGTCGACGTCGGCGAAGCCGAGCTTCTTCACCATGTAGGTGACCATCAGCACCTGCATGCCGTAGAAGCCGAAGCGCTCCCACATCTCGATGAGGAAGACCGTGCTGAAGGACTTGGTCTGTGAAACGGGCGGGTTCTGGATTGCCATGTATTTTCCGGACACATTGGAAACAGCGAGCCGGGCAAAAAACCCGGCTCCCGTCGCCGTGACCCTGAACGGAGTCACAACCGTTCAAGCGTAATACAAATGGTCCGCCCGGTTGTGCTGCGGCGCCAGAGGGGCGCGGCGATACGCCACGGCGGAGGGCCGTAAGCCGGATGCAAGGCGGCCTGTGGCATGATAGCCGGCCACTCCAGCCGTCTTTCGCCGCCCCCGATGCCGCAGCGCAACCAAAATCCGACCATCGGGACGCCTCGTCCCGTCCTGGCCCCGGCGGCCTGACTGCCCATGGCATCGAAAGAGCGGCGCGGGCCGCGACAGATCTATGCGGCCTTCCAGTGGTCCATGAAGGGCCTGAAGGCCTGCTTCGAGCACGAGGCGTCGTTCCGGCTTGAGGTTTTTCTCGCCGTGGTCATCGTCCCCCTGGGACTCTGGCTGGGACAAGGCCCCATCGAGAAGATCGTCCTCATCACCTTCCCGATCCTCGTCCTTTCCGCCGAACTGCTCAATTCGGCTATCGAGGCCGTGGTGGACAAGGTCAGCCCGGAATTCCACGAACTGGCCGGCCGGGCAAAGGACATGGGCTCCGCTGCCGTGTTCCTCCTGCTGATGATGGTGGTGCTGAGCTGGGCCCTGATTCTGGGCCCCCGTCTGCTGGGGTAACAGCGCGCAAGAAATAGCGTTCAAGTCATCCTGACCGGTTGTCTTTAAGGTAAGTTGTTCCCCGCATACCCAAGGAACCCGCCGCCATGAAGACACTCGTCCGCGCTTTTGCCCTCGTCCTTTTCGCCGGCTTCCTGTCCGGTTGCGGCTACAACGCCATCCAGCGCGAGGACGAGGCCGTCAAGGCCGCCTGGTCCGAAGTGCTCAACCAGTACCAGCGCCGCGCCGACCTGGTTCCCAACCTGGTCAATACCGTGAAGGGCTACGCCCAGCACGAAGAACGGGTGCTGACCGAAGTGACCAACGCCCGCGCCAAGGTGGGCCAGACCCAGATCACCCCCGAACTGCTCAACGATCCCGAGGCGCTGGCCAAGTTCCAGGCCGCCCAGGGCCAGCTGACCAGCGCGCTGTCACGCCTGATGGTCGTCAGCGAAAACTATCCGCAGCTCAAGGCCGACGGCTCGTTCCGCGACCTGCAGGCCCAGCTGGAAGGCACGGAAAACCGCATCACCGTCGCGCGCAACCGCTACGTGGCCTCGGTGCAGTCGTACAACACGCTGATCCGTTCGTTCCCCAACAACCTGACCGCCAAGGTCATGGGCTACAAGGTGAAGCCGAACTTCAGCGTCGAGAACGAAAAGGCGATCTCCACCGCGCCGACCGTCGACTTCGGCAGCACCCCGGCCCCGGCTTCCTCGGCCGGCCGCTGATGCCCCGGTTCGCGGCGGGGTTGCTGCTTGCCATCGCTCTGCTGGCGCCGCCTCTGGCGGCGCTGGCAGCCGATGCCGTCGTGCCCAAGCTCACCCGCCACGTCACCGACCTCACGGGCACGCTGACCGCCGAGCAGGTCAACCAGCTGGACAGCCGGCTGGTCGATCTCGAAAAGACCAAGGGCTCGCAGGTCGTGGTGCTGATGGTGCCCACGACCCAGCCGGAAGACCTCGAGGGCTATTCGCTCAAGGTCGCCGAAACCAACAAGGTAGGACGCGAAGGACCGGATGACGGAGTGCTTCTGCTCCTGGCCAAGGACGATCGCCGGGTTCGCATCGAAGTGGGCTATGGCCTCGAAGGCGCACTTCCCGACGCCATCGCCTCGCGGATCATTCGCGAGTACATGGCGCCGAAGCTGCGCGCCAACGACTACTACGGCGGCATCAACGAAGCCCTCAACGCGATCACGCAGATCGTCCAGGGCGAAGCGCTTCCCGCACCGGTCGCGCCCGACGAGAGCCATGAGAAACGTCGCGGCGGAGGAGGGCACCTGCTGCTGCCGCTGATCTTCGGCGCCATCTTCCTCCGCGGCATCCTGGGGCGCGCCCCGCTCGGCGTGCGCATGCCCCTGGGCGGCGTGGTCGCCGGTGGGCTCGGCTGGCTTTTCCTGCAATCCATCTTCGGGGGCGTCATCGGCCTCATCGCCGGCGCCGCGCTGATGGCCATCCCCCTCGGCGCGGGCCGTTCGATCGGTGGCGGCGGATGGGGTGGTTTCGGCGGCTGGGGCGGAGGCGGTGGATTTGGCGGTGGCGGCTTCGGAGGCGGCGGTGGTGGTGGCTTCAGCGGAGGCGGCGGCAGTTTCGGTGGTGGCGGCGCGTCGGGGAGCTGGTGATGGACATGCAACGAATCGTCACCAACCTGTTCGGCGCCTGGTTCCAGATCGCCCGCCAGTTCCCACCCGCAACCCTCGACGCGATCATGAAGACGGTCGCCGAAGGCGAAGACAAACATCGCGGCGAGTTGCGCGTGGCCATCGAGTCACGCCTGCCGCTCTCGGCCGTCGCATCGGGCGTCACGGCACGCGACCGCGCCGCGATGCTGTTCTCGCATCTTCGCGTCTGGGACACGGACGATAACTGCGGCGTGCTCCTCTACGTGCTACTTGCCGAACACCGCATCGAAATCATCGCCGACCGCGGCATCGCAAAGGTCGTCACTCCTGCCGAATGGGAAGCGATTACCGCGCACATGCGTGACGAGTTCGCGCAGGGCCACTATCGCGAAGCCGTGCAGACCGGGGTCGCGGAAGCGGGTGCGCTCCTGGCGCGTCATTTTCCGGGCAATGGCTCGCCGCGTGAAAACCAGTTGCCGGATCGTCCGTTGGTGCTTTGAGAGCGGTGGCTCGTTTTATCGGTGTGTTTCCGCGTTGTGGGGGTTGCTCGCCTGGCGGCCTCGCGTTAGCGCTCGTACGTGGTGGGGAGCCCTCGTCCGCCACCCTTGTCGCGAACACGTCGGCCGTCCCTGCGGCATAGGGATAGCCGCTGCGCGGCTCATGTTTTAAGGCTTCGCCGCCTCCGGGCCCGGACGTTCGGGCGGGGGTTTCCGATTCGACATCCTGTCTCAGCGAAAACGGCCGGCCCTCCATGGCCGGCCCCCTGCGGGCCTTTTCCGCCCGAACATCCTCGACCTCCTACCGCTCGCGGTGAGGGCGCCGCCCGGCGGCTGTGGAGACTGAGGTGGCGTGCGAGAAAAGCCTTCCCTGTGTGGGAGCCGCTTCAGCGG
>DATNJP010000378.1:0-12311 GCA_035603855.1 Luteibacter sp.
GTCGCACCCGGTGACTACGGCGGTGGCCTTGCCATGGGTCGGGGCAAGCTCGTACTGGACGGCGATCAGGCCAGGCTCGACGGCTTCCAGGTGCTGTGGCGCCAGATGCCCACGGGCAAGGGCGGCCAGGCCGGCGCCCAGATCGCCTTTGCGCCGGACGGCAAGACCCTCTTCCTCAGCGTAGGCGATCGCCAGCGCTTCACGCCCGCGCAGGATCCAGATCAACCGGTAGGTAAGATCCTGCGCCTGACGCTGGACGGCAAACCCGCGCCGGGCAATCCATGGGCAGGAAAGGTCGGTGCTCCCACCATTTCGCTGATCGATCCGGCGACCGATACCGAGGCTGCCAAAACGGCGAAGGTGGTCAGCACCTATACGTTCCCCGGCCCCAACCTTACGCCAGCCGAAACCTGGTCCACTGGCCACCGCACGCCTTATGGCCTCGCCTTCGGACCTGACGGCCGACTGTGGGAACTCGAGCACGGTCCCAAAGGCGGCGACGAACTGAACCTGATCCAGCGTGGCAAGAACTACGGCTGGCCGCTGGTTTCGTATGGCATGAACTATAACGGCGTGCCTATCCCTACCCCTGATACGCGGCCTGATCTCGCCAAGCCCGTGATCTATTGGGTGCCGGTGATCGCGCCAGGCAACCTCATGTTCTACAAGGGCAACAAATTCCCTCACTGGAATGGCAGCGCCCTGCTCAGCGGACTTGTCAGCATGGGCGTGGTTCGCGTCACCTTTGATGGCAAGGGCGGCGCCACCGCGGTCCAGCGCTGGAGCCTCGGCAAACGCATCCGCGATATTGAGGAAGCGCCGGATGGCTCGCTCTGGATGCTGGAAGACGCTTCGCAGGGCGGCTTGTATCGGCTCACACCGAAGTAAATCTTAAGGTCAGCGGCTGAGACCGCATCTGAATGGGAGCGATGTGCGCAACCAGTCGATCGGCTCAGCCTCTGAGGAAACGCTCGACCACTCCCGGCAACATCGGGTCGACAGCAAGCGTGTAGTGGGTCGTGTTCGGCAAGATCGCCAACTCATTTGCAGGCCGCAGCGACCCATCGAGCCCGGCATCGCGCTGGCCGCCACCCAGCGCCTTCCAGAACTCGACCATGTGCTCCGGCCGGATCGCGTCGGCGTCCGCAAAGACCAACAACGTGCGGGCTCGAAGCGTGGCTACGTCGGCGCTCCAGTCGAAGGGGCGTTTGGTCAGATCACCGACCTTCGCGAAGAGCCTGGTCCAGTCGACATCAGGATAGGCCTTCCCCAACGGGGATGCCTTGACGCTTGGGCCCAACGTGGCGGCGTTGGCCTCCAGTTGTTTGAAGGCCGCCACTCCTTCCGGATAGAAGCCGTCTTGCTTCATCGTTGCTGACACGACCACGAGCCTGTCGACCACCTCTGGATGACGGATGGCGGTCTGCAGCGCGACGCCGGCACCCAGCGAGAAGCCCATGACATCGGCCTTGCCGAGGTTCAGCTGGCCGATCAGCGCGGCAATATCGTCGCCCATCGTTTCGCTGCGCAACGGCCTGTCCGTGTCTGGCGTGCGTCCATGCGCCTGGAGATGGACGGCGATCACTTTCCGGGTCTTGGCCAGCTCGGCCAGGTTGCTGCCGTAACTGTCTGGATCGATGCCGCCGTGAAGGAGAACGAGCGGCTTGCCCGCGCCCTGCACGCTGTAAAAGAGATGCTGTCCATTGACGTCGGCGAAATTCCCCTTCGGGCTGGGGCGAGCTTCTTTCGCCTGAAGGGGAAGAACCGCAGCCAGCGCTGCGGTCGCCACGGTGGTCTTCAGGAAATCGCGCCTGAGCATGTCGTCCTCACTCGTTGCCGGCGAGCAATTCATCCAGCTGCGCGAACTGTTCCGGCAGTCCTTCCGCCGAACCGGCGATGGCTTCGTCGCGGGCCGCTTCCGTCGGGTAGAGTTCAAGCAGGGTGACCAGTGTTTTTCCGGCGCGCTCTTCGAACGTCACCGTGGTCAAAGCTCCCTGGTCGCTTTCCTCGTTGGTCCACACGAGGCGCTTGTTCGGCGTGACTTCCTTGTACGTGCCGAAGAACGCCATCGGTTGATCGAATGCCGGATGGCGAAACACGAGCCGATAGGTGCCGCCGGTGCGGATATCCATGTCGCACGACACCAGCGACATGCCTGCCGACTTCGGAACCCACCAACGCTTGAACAGTTCGGGCTTGCTCCACGCTTCGAACACGATGTGCACCGGAGCGTCGAATGATCGTGTCACGACCAGTTCGCGATCCGACCTGCGCTCGACGGCCGTGTGGTTCGCGGCGGCGGGATTACTTTCTTTTACGTTGGGCATCGCCTTTCTCCTCGCGTTTCAGTTGCTCGACAAGTTCGTCCAGTGCATCGAAGCGTGCGCTCCAGATCTGGCGATGCCGCTCGATCCAGGCGGCCTCCTCTTCCAGCCGGAGCCGCCCGAGCCTGCAGGTTCGTACGCGCCCCACCTTCTCCGTGATCACGAGGCCTGCCTGCTCCAAGATACTCACGTGCTTCTTCATGCCCGTGAGCGTCATGTGAAACCGATCGGCAAGGTCGGTGATGGACGCGTCGGAACCGCCAAGCTGCTCCAGCACGCCGCGCCGGGTGGCATCGGAGAGCGCGGCGAACGTGGAATCGAGGGAGGCTTGATAGTGAACCATGTGGTTCACTGTATGCCGCCCGAGGACGATACGCAAGTGACGCCCGTGCTTACGAAGCGAGCCTCATCCAGGAGAAGGCATGGCCCCGCGCCGTCCCAGCCAGGCGCGCGTGGCAGACACCGCGGATGCCAGGGCCGTGCGGTCGAACGGCTTCGAGAGACGCGTGACCGCCGGATCGGGGATAGCCGGCGCTTCGGCATACCCCGTCGCCACGACCACGGGAAGATCAGGCTGGAGAGCCCGCAAGGCATCGGCCAGTTCCGAGCCGGTCATCCCCGGCATGGAGAAATCGGTCAGCAACAGGTCGAACTTTCCGAGCGTCTGGAAGGCCATCAGGGCATCCATTCCAGAGCCGGCCGATACGACGACATGACCCATGTCTTCGAGCATCGCGCACAGCGTTTCGCGGACCAGGCTGTCGTCGTCGACAGCGAGAATGCGCAGCGGCGGCCCCGAGTCGGGTTCCTGCTGAGGCGTCTGCGCCGAAGCGGAGGAGAGCCCTGTGGCTTGCCTCGTCGCCACGGGCAGGAGCAGCGTGACGACCGTACCCTCGCCCAGGGTGCTCTCGATCATCATCCGTCCATTGGACTGTTCCGCCAGGCCGTGAACCATGGACAACCCAAGGCCCGTGCCCTTGCCGACGCCCTTCGTCGTGAAGAACGGATCGGCGGCGCGGACGAGCGTCTCGGACGACATGCCCTGCCCGTCATCGATAACAGCCAGGCGCACATAGCGACCCGTCCCAAGACCAGAGGGATGGTCTTGGCCCACGGTCTCGATGGACGCCGCGATCTCGATATTTCCGCCCGAGGGCATGGCGTCCCTCGCATTGACGAGCAGGTTGAGCAGCGCCAGTTCCAGTTGATGAGGGTCAACCATGGCGCGCTCGAGCGACAGGGGGAATCGGGTGGTGACGCCAATCCGTGATCCCAATGTCGTTCGTGCCATTTCGCTCATGCCCTGCACCAGCGCCGGAATGTCGACGGCGATGGGGCGCAGTTCCTGGCGGCGCGCGAAGGCGAGCATTCTCTGGGTCAGAGCCGCGCCACGGTTGAGGCCCGCCATGGCGGTCTGCAGGATCGCCTGGGTACGCGTGTCTTCAGGCAGGCGCTGGGCCAGTAACTCGAGTGCCCCCTGCACCGCCATCAACAGGTTGTTGAAGTCATGCGCCATCCCGCCCGTGAGTTGTCCGATCGCCTCCATTTTCTGCGCCTGAAAAAGCGCTTCCCTGGCTTCTTCGAGTTGGCGAGCCGAAGCCTTTTGTTCGGTCACGTCTCGCGTCACCTTGGCATAGCCGACGAGGGTTCCATGGTCATCGAGGATGCGATCGATAACCACGTGAGCCCAGAAACGCGTGCCGTCCTTTCTTATGCGCCATCCTTCATCCTCCACCCTGCCGACGGAGCCGGCGATCGAGAGGTTCCGATCCGGAATGCCGCTTTCGCGGTCCTCCTCCGTATAGAAATGTGAAAAATGGCGGCCGATGATTTCATCGGGCAGATAGCCCTTGATCCGCTCAGCCCCGGAATTCCAACTGGACACGCGGCCGTCAGGATCAAGCATATAAATGGCGTAATCCGCGACGCCTTGTACGAGAATGCGAAACTGGGTTTCGCTGGTGCGCAAGTGTTCGTCCGTACCGGACGGTTCGACTTGAGTTTCTGCCATGGGTCACCGTCTTATCAAGGTCGCATCGACTCGCGACGTCAGGAGAAGGCTGGGATATCCCATGTTGAAATGGCGTCAATCCCCCCGGCCGTCGCCGGCGAGCACCCATAAAGCGCTAAGGTGAATCTAAGCCAACCAATCAACCGGCAACGGCTCCGGTGACGCCAGCCTCCGAGGGCGTCCGCCGCGCGTGTTCGCGGCACAGCTCTTCCACGAGCGCGCGGTGGTCCGGCAGATCGCCAAGGGCGCGAGTAGCCGCTTGCTGGATCATCGCGAACTCCTGGCGCGCCGCCGCCATGTGCGGGTAAGCGTGGCGCATGGACTCGAGGTCGGTCTGGAACTCCATGCCGTAGAGAATGTACTGCCAGCTCGCGGTCATGAACATTTCCAGGTCGCCGACGAAATCCAGCCGGTGCGGCGGACGCAGCTTCCACTTCCCGAGCTTGTCCTGAAGGGTTTGCGGGATGCTGGCGGCATCGCAGTTGTCGATCCAGAACGCGGAGTCGCGCCGCTGGCTCAGGCAGTAGTGCATCTTGATGAAGTCGATGATGCGGTCATAGCGTGCGACCATCATTTCGTTGAAATGACGGGCCGCGCTTTCCATGTTGTCCGTATCGCCGGGCAACAGGTGCGTGAGCAGATAGGTCGCCAGTTCGATCAACGCGATGCCGGTGGATTCCAGCGGCTCGACGAAGCCGCCGGCCAGACCCACCGCCACGCAGTTCTTGCGCCAGTGCTCGGGACGGTATCCCGTCTCGAATTTGATGTGCATGGCCTTCAGGCCCTCACTGGCACTGCCCACATACCGGCGGAAGACTTCTTCGGCGCGATCGTCGGTGGTGTGCCGCGACGAATACACGTAACCAATGCCGCGCCGCTTCTGCAAACCGATGTCCCAGATCCAGCCAGCCTCCTGGGCGGTGGAGATGGTGTACGACGGGATCGGTGTGTCCGGCGTTTCGTACGGCACCTGCATGGCCACGGCGCGATCGGCGAACAGCACGTCCGCGCGGCTGCGAAAGGGAGACTGCATCACGTTGCCGATCAACGCCCCGCGCAGCCCCGTGCAATCCACGTAGAGGTCGGCGGTGAGCTCACCCTCCCCCGCAGTCACCACGCGCGCGATGGCACCGTGTTCGTCCAGTTCCGTGCGCTCCACCGTCGCCTCATGACGAACCACGCCGAGTGTCTGCTGACCATGCTCGGCGAGCACGCGCGCGAAGCAGGCGGCGTCGAAGTGGAAGGCGTGGTTCATCGGCCCCTGGTAATCCGCGTCCCTGGCGCGCTTGGGCGCACGCGAATGATCCACCAGCGTGCTCTGCATCGACACGGCATCGGCGAATGCCATGCCCTTGGGCGCGGCGCCGAGCAGCCAGTACGGCAACAGCTCGGGCCCGCCTGGACGCTGGCTGGGTACGTTGAAGGGATGAAAGAAATGATCCGCGCCGGGTGTTCCCGGCGGCCGTACCCAGTGGCGATAGTGGATGCCCTGCTTGTACGTGGCGGTGGCGCCGACGAGGAAGCGGCGCTCGTCGAGGCCGATGGCGGACAGCGTGCCGCGAATGGACGGAAACGTGGCCTCGCCCACGCCGAGCAGGCCGATGTCCGGCGACTCCACCAGATGCACCTGCACGCTGCGGGGATCGACTGCGTTGACCGCCTTGGCCAGGTAGCACGCCGCCAGCCAACCGGCGGTGCCGCCGCCCACGACCAGGATTTTCTTCAGACGCGCCATGATGTGTCCCCGCTGGTGCCGCAGGTTGGAAAAAGAATTGCCGGGCCCGCCCCACACGGACCCGGCAAACGCCATTCACGGGGAGAAGAGGCGGCGCTCCCTCGAGCGCCGCCGGCAGAACGGCAAACTTCAGGCGGAACGTGCGTCATGGGAACCGCCGTGCATCACGTCAGAACCACACGCCAACCTGGACGCCATAGGTGCGCGGCGCGAGATACTGCGACACGTACTGCAGCGAACCATCGGACATCTGGAAGCGGCCGGCACTGGTGCGGGTCTTCTCGTCGGACACGTTCTGCACGTATGCGTTGACCCACCACTTGTCGCCCGGCTCGCTATAACGCAGCGACACGTCGCCACGCGTATACGCCTTCTGCCGGTCACCCGAACCGAGGTTGAAGTAGCTCAGCCACTGCGAGCTCTGGTACTGCGCGCTGATGCGTGGCGTGAGTCGTCCGCCGTTGCCGAGATGGAACGTGTGCTCGTAGATGCCGGTGAGCGACACGTTCGGGGCATGCGGCAGATCGTTACCGGTGACGTTCATGCAGTTGGCCAGGTTGGACTCCGGCGGGCATGCCGGCAGGCCCTGGTAGTCGTTGGAACCGGCGTAGACGAGCTTGCCGAGTTCCTTCTTCGGAATGGCCGAGAAGATCAGGTTGAAGCGGTCGTTCGTCTGCTGATACGCGAGTTCCGACTCGAAGCCCAGCACCTTGGTGCTACCGCCCACGTTGGAGAAGCCGAGGCCGTGGTTGCCGTCCGGATAGACGATGGGCGCGGAGAGCTGGAAGTTCTTGAAGTCTTCGTAATAGACGGCCGAGTTCCACGTCATGTGGCCATCGAGGAAGGTGAACTTGCTGCCGACTTCGTAGTTGGTCAGCGTCTCGGGCTTGTACAGCGTGCCCGCGTCCTGCGTGCCGCCCGACTTGTAGCCGGTGGAAACGCTGGCGTAGAGCAGGCCGTTTTCGCTGACGTCGGTATCCAGGCGCAGCAGCCAGGTCGGCTTGCTCTTGCTGTACTTGGCGGTGTTCCGCTGCGAGATGGAGAAACCGTTCGACGGATCCGGGTACACGTCCGGAGAGATCGGCACCTGCGGCACGGCGGGGTCGTAGCTCCAGCCCCAGTTGATGCCACCCCTGTTCTCCTTCTCGTCATGCGACCAGCGCGCACCGCCGGTCAGGCGCCAGTGGTCGCTCAGATGCCACGTGGCCTGGCCGAACAGCGCGTACGACTCCACCGTTTCCTTCGGCTGGATGAAGGAGCCCTGCCAGTTGACGGTGCCGTAGCGCGTACCGTTCATGATGGGGATGTCGAAGCGGATGCTGTTGTCTTCGTAGCCGTAGTACGCACCGAGGATCCAGTCCACGGTCTGCGGACCGACGGACTTCAGGTTCACTTCCTGGCTCCAGCTCTTGTACTTGGAGTCGTTGGTGCGATCGTCCTGATAGACGCCATTGGTGGTGAAGCTGGTGGGCACGCTCACACCGACGTCCTGGTCGAAGTCGCTCTTGCCGGAGTAACGGTTGTAGCCGGCGATGTAGCTGAGCTGCATGCTGTCACTGAAGTTCCAGTCCATGCGGCTGCGCACCGTGTTGGACGTGCGGTTCAGGTACGGCGCCGTGTCGATCAACGCGGACCAGAAATCCTGCCCCTGGCGCGGCGTCTGCATGAGACTCATGCTCGGCGTGCCGCGATCGCGGAAGTATTCGTACGACAGGTTCCACTTGAACGCATCGCTGGGCTGCCACAACGCACTGACACGTGCGGCGGACTGATCCTGTGCGTTGTACTTGTCCCCGCCCTGCACGTACTGGCCGGGGTCAATCGGCCGGAAGTTGGCCAGCGTGCCGCCTGAGGCGGGAGACGCGAGGTACGCCTGCTGCTGCTGTGCCACCGTGGGCAGCTGGCCGGACGGCTTCTGGTAATCGACGTAGCCGTCGTGCTCCTGGTGCACCACGGCGACGCGCATCGCGAATGTGTCGCTGATGGGCAGGTTGAAGGCCGCGCGTGCGCCGGTCTGATTGTAATTGCCGGCTTCCACTTGCGCGTTGCCGTAGAAGCCCGCGCCGATATCCGGCTTGGCCGTCTGGAAACTGATGGCACCGGCGGTGGAGTTGCGACCCCACAGCGTGCCCTGCGGGCCACGGAGCGTTTCGACGCCCTCCATGTCCAGCAGCAGGCCCGATGCGGCCTCGGCGCGTGGTGCGTACACGCCGTCGACGAAGGTGGCGACTTCGGGATCGGCGTACTCGGTCTTGGCGCTGTCGTTACCGATGCCGCGCAGGGTCAGCGTCACGACGCCATGATCGCCTTGCGACGTGCCTTGCAGGCCCGGCACCAGTTTGGTCAGGTCCTGCACGGTCATCACGCGCTCTCTGTCGAGCGTATCGACGGTGATCGCGGTGACCGCCACCGGTGTCTTCTGCAGCGGCGTCTCGCGCTTGGTCGCGGTGACCGACACGGCATCCAGGTTCTGCACCTTCTTGTCGGGCGACCCCGGATTCTTGGATGGCTGGCTCTGCCCTGTCGCGTCCTGGTCCGCCGCAAGCAGCGTTCCCGGAGCAAGCACGAGTGACATGGCGACGTACAACAACGTGTGACGCAGATTCATCTGGCTCTCCCCATCGATCGTTCAGATAAGTGTTGTCCGCCGCACGCGTCGGCCATGACAAAGGTTTCCCCAACTCCCCTGGCGCACCATCAGTCCCAAATGACAGCGCTGTCATCTAGCGATAATAGAGCGCCGATGCGATGAATGCTTGCCGCATGGCAGCAAGCCATCGAGGCATCCACAAACACCGCTTTAAAGCCTCCGCACCGTCTCTCGAACCCCTCTTCGGCTGGATATTGGTGCGGAGCAAACAGACGTCTTGGCGTCCCATCCGCCAAGACGACGACCTTTATGGTTTGTCGCCACGAGCTGGGCACGACAACGTCCGGTCCGCCACCGTGCCGAGAGACACGTCAGTGATGGCGATCTTTCCGTCCGAGTGACTGGACCATTCGAATGGCCGATCGATTTTGCTCATGGTCGCGCCGGCGTCGCGGAAGCATTTCAGCGGAATACCCACACGCAGCCACTGCCCTTGGGGCAATGCGGACAGCTGCTGTCCGACGGGCACCCGGCCGCTGCAACCGGTTCCACAGCCGACACCAATGGTCGACGTGTCTCCAGGCGACAGCGCATCCACCCTCAACGTGGTCACCAAAAGGACGTCGCCATTGGTCTCACGTTCCACATCCAGTGGCGCAGGCGCCACCAGTTCAACGCTCGCGGCACCGGCGCCGGACCAACTCAGGCTGCGCGCGTCTTCCTGTGCCTTGTAATCGAGCGCACCGATGCGCAGGCTGCCGTCTGGCGTGGCGGCCGGCACGGCGGCAACCTTCGTGGCGGCGCCGTTCGCGCCAGTGAGGCTCACCACGAAATCCTGTGCCGGCTTGCCGCGGGTGAAATAGACCCCCGCTTGCGCACTGCTCAGCACGATCCCCGGGTTCTCGGACAATGTGCCGGCCTTCCCATGATCGGCATAGGTCAGGCCGAAGCCGTAAGGGAACTGCGGATGCTCACCTCGTGCGGCGGCGCCGACCGGCACCTGAACCGCTGTACGTGGCCACGCATAGGCCAGCTTGCCGTGGAAGTCGTGCGCTATACGACCGTCGGGCGTACGTAGCAGCACATCGGCAATACCCTCGCCTTCGCTGCCCGGGAGCCAGGCCACCACGAACGCGTCGGCGGCGTTGATCTCGCGATTCATCCACAACGGCCGTCCCGTCAGGAACACCGCCACCACGGGGATGCCCTGCCCGCGCAGCTTGCGAAGGAGATCAAGGTCGCGATCATTGCCAGGACGGTATGCCAGGTTCGGCAGGTCGCCCTGGAACTCGGCGTAAGGATCCTCGCCGAACACGACGATGGCGACATCCGGCTTCTGCTGGTAGTCGCCATCCACCGACAGCTCAGCGGTGCCGCCGGCCGTCTTCACCTGTGCCTGGAGACCTGCCCAGATGGAGGTGGCGCCGGGGAAATTCGCGTTGGTCAGACCGGTGCCCTGCCACGTCAGCGTCCAGCCACCGTTCTGCTTGGAGATGTTGTCGGCTCCGTCGCCGGCGACCAGGATATGCTTGCGCGGGTCGACCGGGAGCACCCCCTGGTTGTTCTTCAGCAGCACCAACGACTCGCTTACGGCCCGACGCGCCAATGCCCGATGCGAAGGGCTTCCGACCACCTCTTCCGACTTGACCGCCAGTGCGTTGGCCGATGGCAGTCCGGCCTCGAACATGCCCAGGCGCATCTTCACCCGCAGGATGCGCGTGACCGCATCATCGACACGGCTCATCGGAATCACCCCAGCCTTAACCTCGGCCAGGGTGTTCTTGAACACCCCCTTCCAGGAATCGGGCGCCTCCAGCATGTCCAGTCCGGCGTTGTACGCCGCGGCGCAATCCTCGTTGGTGCAACCGGGCACCTGTCCGTGCGCGTTCCAGTCGCCCAGCACGATCCCATCGAAGCCCATGCGCTCCTTGAGCACGCCGGTGATCAGGGATCGATTGCCGGCCATCTTGATCCCGTTCCAGCTCGAGAACGAGACCATCACCACCTGCACGCCAGCCTTGATCGCCGGCGGATAGCCTGCTCCGTGTACGTCGCGCAACGTGGCCTCGCTGATCCTGGCATCACCCTGATCCCTGCCATCGTGCGTGCCGCCATCGCCGAGGAAGTGCTTGGCCGTGGCGATGACATGCCCGGCATCGAGGAATTGGGGGGTACCGGGCTTGCCTTCCAGCCCGCCGATCACGGCGGCGGCGTACTGCGCTACCAGCGCCGGATCCTGCGAATACCCCTCGTAGGACCGTCCCCAGCGCACATCCTGCGGCACGGTAAGCGTGGGAGCGAACGTCCAGCTGATGCCGCTGGCACGGAGTTCCCGCGCGGTGACCTCACCAATGTCGTGGATCAATGCCGGATCGCGAGTGGCGCCCAGGCCGACGTTCTGCGGGAACAGCGTGCTTCCGACCAGGTTGTTGTGACCGTGCACGGCGTCGATACCGAACAGCACAGGGATCGCCAGCCTTCCGTCGGAGGTATCCATCGACGCGTGGTAGAACGCATCGGACAGCGCCTGCCACTGCGAGGCAACCGGGTACGGCTGTTCGGGCGGTTTGGAGTTGCCGCCGGCAAGAACGGAACCGAGGCGGTACTCGCGCACATCGTCTGGCGTGACGTACTTGATGTCGGCCTGGACCATCTGGCCGACCTTGTCTTCCACCGACATCTTCGCCAACAGGGCCTTTATCCGGGATTCGATCGCCGGGTCAGGCGGCAGCGGCGATTCGCCTTTTGGCCACTGCTCCGGGTGCACGACGGTGTCGTCGCCCGCCATGGCTGGAATGGTCATCAACAACGCGCCGGCCACTGGCAGCGCCACGGAAAGGCTTCGCAAAAACAGGCTCGATCGCTGCAGCAATGGCACGGTAAAAGCTCCCTGCTGGCGTACCGGCGGTACGCTTCCGAGCCGCATGGTGGCAGGAATGACAGCGCTGTCAATTTGCTATGCAGCATGGCTCCGCCCTTGGGCGAAGCGGGTGTTCTCAGGGAGCGACGGCGGTGGAGCCGCGGATCTGCAGGGAAAAAGGCAGTTGCACCAGATGGCCGGTGGCGTGACCGCGCAGCGCGCTAAGCAGCTGCTCGGCCGCGATCTTTCCCATCTCGCGGCTCGGCTGTTGAACGGTAGTGAGCGCGGGCCAGAGCTGGCGCGATAGCGGCGTATCGTCGAAGCCACAGACCGACAGGTCGTGCGGCACCTTCAGGCCGTACTCGCCCGCTGCCCACATCACGCCGGTGGCCATGTCGTCGTTGGCGGCGAACACCGCCGTCGGTCGCTTGGCCAGTGAAAAGAGCTGCCGCGCCGCCTCCACCCCAGAGCTGAACGTGAAAGCGCCCTGCACCACCAGGGTCGGATCCTCGGGTATGCCCGCGGCGGCCATCGCCTCGCGATAGCCTGCCAGTCGCCAGCGACTGGCGCCATGATCGGCGATGCCGATCACGTGGGCAATCCGCCGATGGCCCAGCCCAAGTAAATGCTCGACGATCGCACGCGCGGCGCGCTGCTCGTCCATCGTTACGCCGACGGTCTTGCCGCGTCGCAGCGGCGACACGCTGGCGTAGGGCACGTTGCGTTCCCGCAGGCGTTTCAGCAGCGGCGCGTAATCGGTAATCGGCGGTGTCAGCACGACGCCGTCGGGG
>DATNJP010000379.1:0-6210 GCA_035603855.1 Luteibacter sp.
CCCGGAGGGTGGCGGTCAGGCTCCTCATCAGTCCCCTTTCAAGCAGCCCCTCCGGGCCGGCGATTCGACTCTCTTCAGCGCGGCGGGTGAATCACCGCCGCACGCCCTGACGCCAGTTCGACGCCATCGTGCACGACGCGAAAGGCATACTGGGCACCGTTCTCGTCGGCGATCAGGCATTCGGCATGCACGTCCAACACGCCCTCGAGCGTGTCGATGCGCTGCACCGAGAGCTTCACGCCGCGAAGGCTCACGAGCATGCCCGGACGCGGCTCCGTGTCCCCGCGCTCACGCGCACGCAGGGCGCCATGGACAGCCATCGCCTGCGCGCCGTACTCCGCCAGGTGCACGGCATGCAGGCCGTCCTCACCACGCAGCGGATGCGTCGCGAGGACATGGCGGACACTGGTGGCGTGGATCGATGTGGCATCCCACGCCGTCACGCCGTCTAGCAGGCACATGTCACCCGCGTGGGGAATGAGGTCGATGAAATCAGTCCTGGCGAGCATGCGGGGCCATGAGGATCGAAAGACAGAAATGGAAGAACACGCCGAGAGCGACCGTGAGGCCGATCGCCCGCAACACGGGAATGGATGACCAGGCCAGCATGCCGAAGACAAGCAGCGCGGAGATCACGCAGACCACCGTCGCGTGCAGTGTACGCCGCTGCTCCGCGGGATCGCCCGTGTCGCGTTCGAAGAACAATGCGTAGTGCAGGCCTAGCCCCGCGGCCAGGATCAGCGCCACGAGATGGAACAGCGAGATGGGAATGCCCGCCATGCGCTCCACGCCAAGCACGAGGAAGGTCGCCAGCGTCATCGGTGCCAGCACGTGCCATGCCCGGCGCACGCTGCGCAGGGCCAGCGTGATCGTCGCAAACAAGAGGACCGTGGCGGCGAGCAACGCATGCAGGATGCGCGTGCGATAGGCCGCGACGAGCGATTCGGAGGCGTCCTTCAGGTCGAGAAGTCGTGCTTCGCCTCCCGTGGAGGCAATCGCTTTCGCGATCGCCGCCGCGTCATGCACGCCACTCAGGGTGGACAGTCCGACCCAGTGATCGCCACGCGGCACCAGCATCGCCGCGAGGCGTTGCCCCAGCGGTGATCGCTCGAACATGCCAGGTGTCAGCAGGGGCGCGCTGCGTGCCGCCTCCACATCGTCCACGAAGGGCGCGAACAGGTCCTTGCGGAAGGGCATGCCATCGAGCGCCTCGCCGAGGGCCGCATCGAGCGCGGCGCGATCGGGCAGCTTCGCCTGACGCGCACGCTGCGTCGCCAGGTCGGGCAGGTAGAGGGAGGCGAGTTCGAATCCATCGAGTGCCTTTGCCGCCACCTGCTCACGCAGTCGCGGCTCGATCTTCGCGGACGCGGCCAGTACGCCGTCCGCTGTCGGCGCCTGCACGATCAGCAGGTAACGCACATCCGGCGCGCCGAGTTCGCCGCGTAGTCGCGCGTCGGTCATCAAGAGGTCGCGGGGCAGCGGCGTGAGCGCGGAAAGGTCGTTCTGCCAGAACGGACCCGGCGCGAAGGCCAGCATTGCGACGACGGCAAGCGCGACGGGAATGGGCAACCAGCGCGGACGCGGCAGGCCGTCCAGCCAATGGCGAAAGCGCGCCAGCCCTGGTGTGTCCGCGACATCGCGCGCACGCTCGGGCAGCAGGTACGGCAAGGCGTAACGGGTGGAGAAGCCCGCGGCGAGCAGGCCGGTGATGGTGAACACGGCGAGCTGCTTGAGACCACCGACACCCGAGGCATAGAACGCGAGGTAGGCGATGCACGCGGAAGCGATGGCGGTCAGCAGCAGGGGCCACAGTCCGCGCACGCTCGCCACGGCGGATTCACCCGCCCGTCGATGACTCAGCAGACGGATCGGGTACTCCTGCGCCACGCCCAGCAAGGTGAAACCGAATGCCAGCGTGATCCCATGGACTTCGGCGAAGCACAGCGTCATCACCGCGATGCCGGCGAGCGCGCCCGTCGCCACGGGCAAGGCACCGAGCAGCAGGCTGCTCACGCTGCGATACGCGGCCAGCATCAGCACGATGAAGCCGAGGGTGGAGACACGACCGATCCAGTCGGCCTGATCGCGCGTCTGCGCGTTGACCAGCACGGTGAAATAACCCGGACCGCTGATCGTCAGGTGCGCGGCCCCGCTTCCGGGAAGCGCCGCGAAGGCCGCACGCAGGCTGGCGATCGCCGCGCCCTGTGCGCCCGGATCGAAGCCCGCGCCGCGCGTCTGCGCGAGCAACAGCGCTTCGCCGCGCGAAGAGAACCAGACGCCTTCGCGCACGTCCGGCGAATGCGCGGGTGTCCAGCGCTCGGCGAGCTTCAGCGTTTCCAGCGTCGGGTCGCGCGGCAGAAGACCCTTCAACAGCGTCGCCGCGGGTGACCCGAGATCATCCAGGCGCTGCTGCAACTGGTCGGCGAGATATGTCTCGTCGAGCGCTTCGGTGTCGAGCGTCGGCGACAGCAGGAAGCGATAAGGCAGCAGGCTCGTATCGAGCATGCCGAGGTCGAAATCGCCGTTCACCACCTGGGTGAACGCAGGATCCTTGCGCAGGGCCGTCGCCAGGCCTCGACTCAGTGCGGCCTTCGCGACATCGTCACCGCCGTCGATGGCCACGAGCAACAAGCGCGAGCCGGGGCCTTCGCCCACCTGGTCCATCAACAGTTTCTGGTCGGGCGTCGTCGGTGCCGGCATGAAACTGCGGAGGTCGGTACCGACCTTGAGTTGCGTGGCGACCAGCACGCCCAGAAGCGCGAGCGCGGCAAGCCAGGCAACGAGGATGCCGAGGCGCGCGCCCCTCACATCGCGCCGCCGCACTGCGCGATAAGGCCTTCGCGAGTCGGCTCCGCAGGCATCTTCGCGGCAAGTTCGCCAAGCAGGTCGATGGCCGTATCGCCGTCGCTCTCGTCCATGCGCATGCAGCGCGGCAGGGTGCCGCTGCCGTAGATGTGGATGCCCGCGATCTGTTTGGCGATGCGCGCGTCGCGCGGGACGAGCGTCAGTTGCCAGCGGTCGGCGTCGCGGCCGAGCGAGACATCGAAGGATTCACCCAGCCGCGAGGGATCGCCAGCTAGCAAGGCGACGAAGCTGTCGAGCAACACCTGCAATTGCGGCGCGCGCTTGAGCGAGAAGCTGCGGGGTTTTTTCCCTTCGCGCTCCTGCGTGACCTCGCCGTCGGCGATGGTGGAGGTTTCCTTCGTGGGTTTGTCGACGCGCCTTTCGAGGCGATCGCCACCGAGCCAGGCAAGCTCGCCCGAGACCACCAGCGGCTTGTCCAGCACGCGCATGAAGCGGGCTTCGGCGAAGGGCGTGCGTGCCGGCGCCGGACGGTTGAGGCTGGCGATGAGCGCCTTGGCGTCTTCGGCGTCAGGCGTCGGAGTGGCGAGGCACGTGAGCGGCAGCAGCAGGCTCGTCAGCAGGGCCAGTTTCTTGCCAGAAGTCATAGAAATTGAACCAGTTGAAGGGATACAGGCGCGCGTAGTGCTCAACGCGCGCGGCATAGCGCGCGACGATGCCCTCGAGCACGATCTTGCGCTGCGCGCGGGGAATGTCGATGCCGTCCGAGAAGGACTCGAAGATAAGCCGGTAACGGTTGCCGCCAAGATAGATGCCCATGCAGAGCACGACGGGGATCTTCAGTGCGGATGCCAGCAGCCAGGGGCCCGCGGGAAACGGCGCGGGCTTGCCCAGGAACGGCACCCGGCAGGTGGCTTCATGACGATGTCCGCGATCCGCCAGGAGCGCCACCATCGCACCCTCGGCCGCGCTCTCGGCCATCGCCAGCGCGACCGACGTACCGCCGAGCGACGCATCGATCACCGCCGCGCCGACATCCGGCGCGAGTGCCTCGAGCACCGTCGTCAACGCCGGCGTCTTCTGCTTGTCGAGAACCACGCGCAGGGGCACGTCGGGGCGTCGCGCACCAAGCGCCCGCAGCGCTTCGAAACTGCCCTGGTGCGAGCCGATCAACAACACGCCACGGCCGGCGTCGATCCAGCGATCGAGGTCGGCAAGGCCTTCCACGTCCACGCTGAAGTCGCGTTCGCCGCGCGCGAGAAAGAACATGCGATCCAGCAGCGTGGCCGCGAACATGTGGATGTGGCGGAAGATATCGAACCCGGTGACGGGCCGGTCGAGCACGCGCGACAGATAGGCGCGCGATGCGGCACGCTCATCGGCCCGGCGCAGGAAGAAGTAGAGGGCGATCGGATAGAGCAGCACGCGGGCGACGCTGCGCCCAAGGCCCAGCGCGATCGTGCGGATCAGCCAGATGGCGAACAGGCCACCGCCCTCGCGTTGTTGCCAGTGACTCATGCGCCACCCTCGAGCGTGCCACGCACCAGGGTGTCGGCGCCGCGGCGCACGACGAAGCGGAACCGCGCGTCATCGACGGCGGTAAGCTCGATCTCGGCGTCCTGACCGGGAAGAAGCGGCGCGACGAACTTCGCATCGATCACCTGGCGCAAGCCAAGCCCACGCCACTCGCGCAACGCCTTGGCAGCGGCCTCGACCAGCAACACACCGGCGACGATGGGCCGGCCCGGGAAATGGCCTGCGAAACTCGGGTGCGCCGCATCGAAGCGCACGGGGCGCACGAAGGGGGCGATGTCGTCTGAAGCGTTCATCGGCATCTCCGGAGCACGATCGAGGCCATGCCGGCGATGTCGGCGGCCCGGTCAGTCGGGACGAAGCAAAGCACGACCCGGGCAAGTACGACCTGAACGGCCGTCAGGCCGCGGCGCGATGCTGTTCGATGTGCTCGGACAGCGTGCTCAGGTTCGTGAAGATCGTGCGATTGTCCGGGTTGTCGGACTTCAGCTGGAAGCCATAGCGCTTGGACACGGCCAGGGCGATTTCCAGGGCGTCGATGGAATCGAGGCCCAGGTCGCCGCCGAACAGCGGCGCCTCGGGATCGATGTCGGCGGGCTTCACCGATTCGAGGTTGAGGCTGGTGACGATGAGTTCGGCGAGTTCTTTCTGTGCTGCGGTCTGCGTTGCCATGGTGTTTCCAGGTCCTGGATGTTCCTGCCTCCCCCCGGATGGCAGCGACCGCGAAGTTTATCACAGGGGTCTTCGAGGTCGCTTAGCACCAGCGTTCAGGCTCGTGAAGCCGACGGGCGTTCACGTTCCGGGCCGGCATCGTGGCGATATCATGACGGCGAACGCGTTGACGGAAGACCCGATGCTCCCAGGAAGTGAAATGCGCGGGCGCACCCCGCTCACGGCCCACCCCTCCCCCCGAGTGAGCTACCGGCCACGGCCAGCGGGCGCACTCGCACCCTCGATCCTCGCGGCCTTCGACTTCGGCGCCGCCGCTCCTTCCCATGACGATCCACGTTGGCTGCGCGTGGCACTGGAGCCACTGGGCGATGCGCCGGTCGAGGCCTGGGAGGTGGAGGGTGAGGTCCGTTTCGGTCGCGAAGGCGACCTGCGCTGGTCGAAGGGCGGCGGTTGGCTGTTCGCCTCCGTCGAGTGCCGCGAAGGCGACCACGGCGGCACCGAAGGCGCGGCGCGGCATGCCTACGAATTGCTATCCCGCTTCGTGGCCGGTGCCGACGAACGGCACGTCCAGCGGATCTGGAATTACCTCGGCGCGATCAACGCCGGCACGGGCGACGACGAGCGTTACAAGCACTTCTGCACGGGCCGGATCGGCGGCATGGGTGAGATCTTCGCCCAGGGTTTTCCCGCCGCGACGGCGATCGGCCACCATGCCGACCCCACCCTGCTCCAGGTTTACCTGCTGGCGACCGACCGCCCGGGCACGCCGGTGGAGAATCCGCGCCAGGTAAGTGCCTGGCGTTACCCGCGCCAGTACGGACGCACGCCACCCAGCTTCGCCCGGGCCACGCTGCTCCCCGCCGACGACGTGCTGGCGATCTCCGGCACCGCCGCGGTGGTCGGTCACGCGTCCGCACATGCCGGCGATATCGAGGCGCAACTGGGCGAGACCCTGCGCAACCTCGAAACATTGCTCACCACCGGCGGACTCCCCGCAGGGTTCGATCGCCGTGCACCGCTGAAGGTCTACGTGCGGCGGCCCGGCGATGAGAACGCCGTGCGCGCCTTCGCCGCGAAACATCTACCGGACGCGCCCCTGCTGATCGTGCACGGCGACATCTGCCGGGCTGAGTTGCTGGTGGAGATCGACGGGTGGCGTTATCGCGGCTGACGAGGTGCGTTGACCGCCTATTTCTTCGTGGG
>DATNJP010000380.1:0-5708 GCA_035603855.1 Luteibacter sp.
GCGGTGCGGGCGGCGACTGCCTTGTGCAAACGACATGGCCTGCAGTTGCTGGACCAGAGCGTCGGCCTGCGCGCGATCCGCCTTCAGGGCGTCGATGGGCTGCGCCGGCTGGAGCGTTGCTACGCGTTCGAGGTCAGTGAAGACGGCCAGTCTCGCCAGCCTGCTCGCCTGTGGATGGCAGGCAATGACGTGGCCAGTTTCTCTCTGCCGCTGTCGGGTGGCCCGGAACTCGAGACCGTCGTCGCCACCGATGCGGTGGTGCACACGGGAAACGTGATCTCCCTGGCGGACCGCCGTCGCCTGCACTGAGCGCCGGCCCGGCAGATCCGTCGGCATGAACGAAAAACCCGCCTCTCGGCGGGTTTTCTTTTACTTCACCACCCGCAGGTGCGGGGCGCCGCGCTTGGGCCGGTCATCGTCGCCACCGCCAGAGGGCGGCGCTTCATTGGCTTCGTCGCCCGACTCCGCCGAGTTGGCCGAAAGTGCGTCGTTCTCGTCGGCAGGAAACATCATGCCCTGGCCGTTTTCCTGCGCATACAGGGCCAGTACGGCCTGCACGGGAATCACGATGGACTGGCTGACGCCGGAAAAACGCGCCTGGAAGGCGATCCGGTCGTTGCCGAGATCGAGGTTGGCGACCGCGCGCATGGCCAGGTTCAACACGACCTGGCCGTTCTTCACGACATGGGCCGGAACACGCACGCCGGGCTGGCCAGCGTCCACCAGGACGTAAGGGGTGAGCCCGTTGTCGCTGATCCAGTCGTAGATCGCGCGGAGGAGATAGGGCCGATTCGAAGTCATGCCCGAGTTTTCGTTCGTATCCATGGAAAGCGTCCTCGTCGTACCCGCCGGCTGGTCGGGGATCACCAGCCCCGGCAGGGCAAGGCCAGTGGAGAGTTTACTGGGATACGGGCCGCGGAGGGGCTAACCGGGGCTGAAATTGAAGTCCGGGCGCATTTCACGTTCTTCCGGCGTCAGGCTGCGGGCGAAGCCCTGGCTATGGAACAGGCGCTCGCCGTAGTCCACGATCGGCTTGCCATCCTTGCCCAAATCCACCCCTAGATGGGGCAGGCGCCAGACCACGGGGGCCACCAGGCAGTCGATCAGGCTCATTTCCGGGTTCAGGAAGAAGCGCGAGGCCCTGAACAGGGGGACGGAGAGAAGAAGATGTTCGCGCAGGCGCTTGCGGGCCGCGTCGGCGGTCTTGCCGCCCTCCCCGATCGCCTCGATTTCCGGCAGCCAGTCGTTCTCGATGCGCCAGGTGCCCAGGCGCAGGCGGGCGCGGGATAGCGGGTCGATGGGCATCAGAGGTGGGTGCGGGTAGCGCTCGTCGAGGTATTCGACGACCACGGCCGGGTCGTAGAGCGTCAGATCGCGGTCCACCAGCGTGGGCAGCGTGCCGTAGGGGTTCAGCTCGAGGAGATCGGGCGTGGGCTGGTCAGGGTTGAGGATGATCCGGTCGTAGGCGACGCCCTTGGCGGCCAGCACGAGGCGCGTGCGGTGGCAATGGATGTCGTCGGCACTGGTGTAAAGCGTCAGCGCCGAGCGCGAACGTGCGTTCTGGACCATGCGTTGGATCTCCCTCCCTGCTACCTGAACGACGCGGGGCGGCCGTGAGGCCGCCCCGTCGGGACATCAGTCAGTGACTCTCGTGTACGTCTTTCCAGTACTCATGTTTCAGAAGGTACAGGAGGAAGGTCAGACCAGCCAAGAACAGGATGACCCAGACGCCGATGGACTGACGCTCCAAAGCGGCAGGTTCGGCGGTGTACTCGAGGAATGCCGTCAGGTCGCGGGTGGCGCCACGGAACTGCTCCGGGGTCATGCGGCCTGGGGTGGTGATCTCGAGCTTCTCGACCGTCGCTTCCTGGCCCGGCTTGGCCTCGGAATGCACGGCGGTCTGCAGGCCCTGCAGCTCCCACAGCGGGTTGGGCATGGAGGCGTTCGGGAACACCGTGTTGTTCCAGCCCACCGGACGGCTCGGGTCCAGGTAGAACGAGTTCAGGTAATTGAAGATGAAGTCCACGCCCTTGGCGCGAGCCTCGAGCGAGAGATCCGGCGGATCCTTGCCGAACCAGGTCTTCGCGCCTTCCGCCGGCATGTGCGAGATCACCGGCTCCCCGAACTTGGCGCCCGTGAAGTTGAGGTTGGACATCACCTCTTCTTCGGAAAGGCCGAGATCGGAAGCGACGCGCGAATAACGCACGTACTTCAGCGAGTGGCAACCGACGCAGTAGTTGAAGAACAGCTTCGCGCCGCGCTGCAGGGACGCGCGGTCACCCACATTGGTGCCCGCCGGTGCGAGACCGCCTTCACCCTCGGCCGCGAGGGCGGGAAGCGTGGCGACCGCAAGGCCCAGCGCCAGGGCGATGGAGGAGATATAGCGCTTAATCATGCATCGTCACCCGTTCCGGAACCGGCTTGGTCTTCTCGAAACCAAAGCGCGTGTAGACCCATACGAATACGAAGAAACCGAAGTAACCCAGCACCATGAGTCGGCCGAAGGCGTTCTCCCAGGTGGTGACGTCGGCGTGCGGGAACCATTCGGGGATGAGCTCGGCGGTGACACCGGCACCCACCGCGCCAAGGGCGAGGAAGGAGATCACCAGCACGGCCAGCGCGATGCGGAAACCGAATCCACGGTAACGCACCGAGCGCACTTCGCCCTTGTCGATCCACGGCAGCAAGGCCAGCAGCAGGATCGCGCCGAACATGCCGATCACGCCCCAGATCGCCGTGCCGAAGAAGGACGGGATCATGCGCAGGATCGCGTAGAACGGCGTGAAGTACCACGACGGCTTGATGTGGCTCGGCGTGACGAGGTTGTTCGCCGGGGTGAAGTTGTCGTGCTCGAGGAACCAGCCACCGAAGGTCGGCGCGAAGAAGATGATGAAGGCGGCGATGGTCAGGAAGAAACCGGTGCCGAACAGGTCCTTCACCGTGTAGTACGGATGGAAGGGAATACCGTCCGCCGGCTTGTTCGCGTCCCAGCGGTTGCCCTTCGGGCCATGCTTCACGTCCACGCCGTCCGGGTTGTTCGAACCCACCTCGTGCAGTGCCGCGATGTGCAGCACCACCAGGAGCAGGAGCACCAGCGGCAGCGCGATCACGTGCAGGGCGAAGAAACGGTTGAGCGTGGCGTCGGCGGGCAGGAAGTCGCCCATGATCCACTCCACCAGGCCAGGGCCGATGTAGGGGATGGTGCCGAACAGCGAGATGATCACCTTCGCGCCCCAGAAGGACATGTTGCCCCACGGCAGCACGTAGCCCATGAAGGCCTCGGCCATCAGCACGAGGAAGATCAGCATGCCGAGGATCCACACCAGCTCGCGAGGACGCTTGAACGAGCCGTACATGATCCCGCGGAACATGTGCAGGAACACCACCACGAAGAACAGCGACGCGCCGGTGGAGTGCATGTAGCGGATCAGCCAGCCCCATTCCACATCGCGCATGATGTACTCGACCGAGTTGAACGCTTCCAGCGCACTCGTCTTGTAGTTCATGGTGAGGAAGATGCCGGTCAGGATCTGGTTGACCAGAACCAGCAGCGCCAGCGAACCGAAGTAGTACCAAAGATTGAAGTTCTTCGGCGCGTAGTACTCGGTCATGTGCTTGCGGAACGTGGGCGCCAGGTTCGGCGCGCGTTCGTTGACCCAATCGAATAGGTTAGCCATCAGCCTGCCTCCTGCGGGTCGACGCCGATCTGGATGTGCGTGTCGTCCACGAAGTGGTACGGCGGCACGGGCAGGTTCTTCGGGGCGGGAACGCCGCTGAAGACACGGCCGGACAGGTCATAGCGCGACTTGTGGCAGGGGCAGTAGAAGCCACCCTTCCAGTTCGCGTCGAACGGCTCGGGCTTGATGTCCGGCACGAAGTCGGGCACGCAACCCAGGTGGGTGCACAGGCCGATGACGACCAGCCACTCGGGCTTGATGGAGCGCGTTTCGTTCGTCGCGTACTTCGGCTGCTGACCGGCGTCGGACGACGACGGGTCCAGCAATCGGGGCTCGAGGCCCTTCAGCTGGTCCAGCTGGTCCTTGGTCCGGTTGACGACGAAGACCGGCAGGCTGCGCCACGCGAACGTGACCTTCTGGCCGGCCTCGATGGCACTGATATCGACCGTGACAGGCGCCCCCGCTGCCTTTGCCCTTGCGCTCGGTTCCCACGACTTGATGAAGGGCACGACCGCCGCGACAACTCCCGCCCCGCCGACAACTGCTGTCGTAACGGTTAGGAAGCGACGGCGCCCGTGATCGACGACTTCGTTCGCCATCAGGCTCTCCGGAACTTATGCCATTGAGAATGCGGACCCCATCGCCGGTTCTTTCGGAAATCGGCTTCCGCAAATCGCGTCAGTGTAACGTCAGCACCAGCCACGTACAATAAACTGAACGCCACCCTGTACCTCAAGGGGGACAGGACTGCCACGGAACCGCCCGGATGCGGACAATAGGTAAGCGCCTCGTGGGCAAGGCGACGCGACGACGACAGGATCCTTCGCTCTTTCATGAAACACGCCGCCCGCACGCTCGCCTTCGTTGCCCGCTTCGTCGTGCTCGGCCTCGCCGTCGCCTTCGTCATTGGCCTGTTGTGGCCCAGCACCGGCGCCTTTCTGCGCCAGCGCTTCTCCTCTTCGACACCGACGGAACAGGCTTCGCCGCCTGCCGCGGCCTCCCCCGCCGTCGGTAGCGGGCCTGCGTCCTATGCGGATGCGGTGGCCAAGGCAGCGCCGTCGGTCGTAAATATCTACGCCAACAAGCTGGTGACCGAGCAGCCGCGCGAGCTTTACTCGGATCCCGTGCTGCAGCGGATCTTCAGCGTTCCCACCGGCCCGGCGCGTACGCGGCGCCAGCAGAACCTGGGCTCGGGCGTGATCGTCAGCGACGATGGTTATGTTTTGACCAATAACCACGTGATCGCCAACGCCGACGACATCCAGTTGCTGCTCTACGACGGCCGCGTGGCGAAGGCACGGGTCGTCGGCTCGGACGACGAGACCGATCTCGCGGTGCTTAAGGTGGACGCGGGCAACCTCCCGGCCATCCACATGACCGATGCCGACAGCCGTCCGCGCGTGGGCGACGTGGTGCTGGCCATCGGCAATCCCTTCGGCATTGGTCAAACCGTGACCATGGGCATCGTCAGCGCGATCGGCCGCCAGCTCAACCTGTCGAGTCTCGAGAACTTCATCCAGACCGACGCCGCGATCAACTTCGGCAACTCCGGCGGTGCGCTGGTCAACGCACATGGCGAACTGGTGGGCATCAACACATCGCTCATCGGCCAGGCCGTGGGCGCCGAAGGCATCGGCTTCGCCATTCCCGTGCAGAGCGCACGCGATGTCCTCGACCAGATCGTGCAGACGGGTCACGTGGTCCGTGGCTGGATCGGCGCGGACTACGGTGCCGTGCCCGTGTCGGCCGATAGCGGCCTGCCTTCGGCGGCGCGCGGCGTGGTGGTCAATGAAATCTCCCCCGGCGGCCCCGCCGCGCTCGCGGGCATCCAGCAGCGCGACGTCCTGCTGAAGCTCGGCGACGAGGACATCCTCGATCCATCGGACCTGCGGCGCCATGAGGCGTCATTGAAGCCGGGCGTCCCCGTGCAGATATCCGGCCTGCGCTACGGCGCGCCCTTCACCAGCACGATCACGCCGAGCCAACGGCCGCCCAGCGCGCCGATGCAGGCCCTCCGCCAACAGTAAGAAG
>DATNJP010000381.1:0-4162 GCA_035603855.1 Luteibacter sp.
CACGGGGAGATGTGGGAGTTGAGGGGGATGGGAGCTGTGGAGAGATGTGGGAGCCGCTTCGGCGGCGATTGTGGGAGCCGCTTCAGCGGCGATCCCGTGGCAGCGGGCCAGGTTACGGCAAGCACCCATCGCCGCTGAAGCGGCTCCCACATCGTGTTGGCGCACACACAAGGCTTTAGTCGGCCTTATTCCCCGAGGCCCAGTTCCGTGGCGAAGAACGTCATCGACAGGGCCTGGTTGCCCACGCGCTGGCTGAAGGGCGCGCCGATGCCGTGGCCAGCGTTCATGCGCGTGAGCAGCAGTACCGGCTGGCCGGAGGTGCTGGCGTCCTGCAGTGCCGCCGTGAACTTGCGGGACTGCCAGGGGGCGACGCGCGGATCGTTCGCGCCGGTGGTGAGCAGCACGGCCGGGTACTTCGTACCCTTTTTCACGTTGTGCAGCGGCGAGTAGGCCAGCATGGCCTTCGCCAGCGCCGGATCCTTGACCGAGCCGTACTCACTCACGTTGTAGGGACCATTGGCGAAAGCGGTCTCGTGGCGCGGCACGTCATAGATGCCGACCGCACCCACCACCGCGCGGTATTGCTCCGGATGCTGCGTGAGCGCCGCGCCCATCAACAGGCCGCCATTGCTGCCACCGAGGATGCCGAGGTGGCCCGTATCGGTCCACTTCGTATCGATGAGCGCCTGCGAGGCCGCGTAGAAGTCGTTGAACACGTTCTGCTTCAGCAGCTTCTGGCCCTGCTCGTGCCAGGCTTCGCCGAACTCGTTGCCGCCACGGATGTTGGCGTACGCCAGCACGCCACCGCGTTCCAGCCATGCGAGGTTCGCGCCGATGAAGCCCGGCGTCACCGGAATGCCGAAGCCGCCGTAGCTGTAGAGGATGGTCGGACGCTTGCCGTTCGGCGTGATGCCGTCCATCGAGATGACGGTGACCGGCACCTTGCTGCCGTCCTTCGACGTGCCTTCCACGCGGGTCACACGCACCTTCGAATAATCGGCGGCGGGCTTCACCTCGAAAATGGTCTTCAGCGAACCGCTGGCGCCGTCGTACTCGGCCCAGTGCGTGGGCGTGGTCCAGCCCGCGTAGGAGATGAGTGCCCTGCTCTGTCCCTTCTCCGACGCGACGCCACCAATGGTGATGCCCGTGGCAGGCAGCGGCACGCGGCGGACGAATCCGGCCTTCGCGTCGTACTGGTCGGCCCACCAATCCGGACCGGCGCTGCGCACGACGAGGAAGCCATCGCCCAGCGGCGTCACGTGCTGGATCGCGCCTTCGCCTTCGGGGAGCACATCGACGGACTTGCCATCCACACCGACCGTGACGATCTTGCCGCGCGGTGCGCCGGCGAAGGTCACCACATAGAGGCGGTCGCCGACCCAGCTGGCGGAGCGCACATCGGCGTCGTGGCCGAGCACGCGCTTGAAGGCGCCGTTGCCTTCGCGCAGGTAGACCTCGGCCGGACCGCCGTCACCTTCGTTGGCGAGCAGCGCGGTGGACTTGCCCGCGTTGCCTTCCATCAGGATGTACTCGGCGACCTGCGAATAACCCTTGCCGAAGACGACGCGGTCCTTGGCTACGGCGTCGCCGATGGTGTGATGGGCAAGGTAGGCATCGAACTCGCGCAGCGGTTTGCCCGCGGTGGGCGCGTCGAAGCGCGCATAGGTCACGCCTTTTTCGTCCGCATCCCAGGCCAGCGCCTGTGGCGTGGTGCCGCCGCCGGCGAACGGCAGTTCGTCGGCAAGCGCCTTGCCCGTTTTCGTGTCGAGGATATGGATGGTGGTCAGCTCGCTGCCGCCTTCGGCGGTGCCGTAGGCGAGGTAGCGACCGCTCGGCGACGGCCAGTAGGCAGTGATCGCCGTGTTGCCGTCACCCTTGTTCAGGTCGACCAGCGTACGCGTCTCGCCGTCCGGCCATGCCTTCGCGACCAGCACCGGCTGCGGCTGCGGCGGCGTGTTCTCGAAGTAGAACAACGTGCCACCCGCGAGCTGCGGCGACGAACGCGTGGTCGAGGTGATGGACAGTTCGCGGATGCGCGTGCTCAGCGCCTTGCCCAGCGGCATCGCACCGATGGCGGCTTCGGTGTAGGCGTTCTGCGCCTCGATCCACTTCGTCACGTCCGGCGCGTCCGGGTTTTCCAGCCAGCGGTACGGATCGTTCACCGGCTGCCCGGCGAGGGTTTCCGACACCATCCGCTTCGGCGTGGCCGGCGGGTTGGACGTGGCGGCCTGGGCGCCGAAGGCGGCGAACAGGCTGACGGCAAGAAGACGGGGAACGAGGGCGCGCATGGGTGGACTCCGGTGTGGAATCCCGAGCGTAGCAAAGCCCACCCGCCCGTGACCCTGCCTCCGGTTGGGTTGTGCATGAGCGGGCAAGGCGCGCTCCTACCGGGTAAGCTCGCGGGTTTTACGCCGGATCGCCCGCATGCGCGTACTCGCCGCCGCCCTGATGACCGTCCTTGCCGCCGCGCCGGCGCTCGCCGCGCAGCCGCCGCTGGACATGGAAACGATCATGGCCGACCCGGACTGGATCGGGCCGCCGGTGGAAGACGCGTACTGGAGCGTCGATGGCAGCCAGGTTTATTACTCGCTCAAGCACGACGGCACCCCCGTGCGCGATCTCTGGCGGGTAGCCGCGACCGGTGGCACGCCCGAGCAGCTCGCCCCGGCGGCCGCGGCGATCGCCGATGGCGGCAAGCCCGTCTTCGACCGCGACCATCGGCGCGCGGCATTTGTCCGCCACGGCGACATCTTCCTGCGCGACCTCGCCACGGGTGCCACCACCCAGGTCACCCGCACCGAGGCGAAGGAACGCGATCCCCGTTTCTCCATCGACGGCCGCCTGCTGACCTTCCGCGCCGGCAACGACTGGTTCGCCTACGCGGTGGGCGGCGGTCCGGTGACCAAGGCCGCCGACCTGGAAGAGAAAGACGACCCCAAGGCGAAGAAGCCGGACGATCTGGCCGACGAGCAGCAGGCGATCTTCAAGACCCTGCGCGGCTTGCGCGCGGACGAGGACGCGATGAAGGCCGACGCGGATGCGCTGGCCGCCGCCGATCCGGGGCGCAGCGGAAAGCCCTTCTGGCTGGGCAAGAACGTGACCGTCGCGGACACGTCGCTGTCGCCGGATGGCCGCTGGATGCTGGTTGTTACACAGGCGAAGGACGCCGATGCCGGCAAGATCGCCGATCTTACGCACTACGTCACGGACACGGGCTATGCGGAAGCCGAACCGACCCGAGCCTATGTGGGCCGCAACGATCCGGCACCGCAAGCCTTGCGCCTGCTCGACCTGAAGGCACATACCAGCGTCGACCTCGACATGGCGGCGTTGCCAGGCATTGGCGACGATCCGCTGGCGGATATCCGCGCGAAGACCGTGGCCGCGCTGCGCAAGAACGGCAAGACGGAACAGGCTGACGCGCTCGCCGCGCCGAAGAAACGGCCGGTGATCGTCAACGGCGAATACAGCCCCGGCATCGTCTGGAGCGACGACGGCCACGACGTCGCCGTGCAGCTGCGCGCCATCGACAACAAGGACCGCTGGATCGCCACCGTGGATTTCGACCGCCACGCCCTGGTCAGCCAGCACCGCCTGACCGACAAGGCGTGGATCAATTGGGACGGCAACGACTTCGGCTGGCTGCGTGACGGCCGCACCCTCTGGTATCTCAGCGAGGAATCGGGCTTCGCGCAGCTCTACACCAAGCCGCTGGGCGGCAAGGCCACGGCGCTGACGTCGGGCCGCTTCGAAGTCGATCATCCGGTGCTGAGCCCCGACGGCTCGCGATTCTACGTGCGCACCAACAAGGTCGCCCCGTACAGCTACGACATCTACAGCGTGCCGGCGAAGGGCGGCGAGCTGACGCGCGTCTCCCAATTCCAGGGTCTCGACGACTTCAGTCTCTCGCCGGACGGCACCCGCCTGGCGGTACTGCATTCCTCGGCCTACGTGCCCTCGCAGCTGGCGACCCTCGGCGTCGACGGCGGCGCCGCGCATGAGCTGACCGATACCCGCAAGACGGCGTACAAGGCGCGCGAATGGATCACGCCGAAGATCGTCGCCGTGCCGTCGCAGCACGGTGCCGGCACCGTCTGGGCAAAATTCTATGGCCCGTCCGACGCGGCCGCGGCGGCATCCCGCCCGGCGGTGATCTTCGTCC
>DATNJP010000382.1:0-11807 GCA_035603855.1 Luteibacter sp.
TCTGGCGTGGCCGGATCGATGGTCGCGAACGGCTCCGGGTTGCAGTGGGGCACGGTGCGCAGCATGTTGATGGCCTGGGTGCTGACGCTGCCGGTGTCGATAGTGCTCGCGGGTGCGCTGTTCTGGGTGCTCAGGCAGGTGTTCTGAGAGGAGCCTCATCCACCAGGGCGAGGAGATCGTTCTGCACCGTAAGGCAGTACGCGTCCAGCGGGAGGTCGTTCGGCAGCACGTCGAAGGGATCCTCGATCTGGTCGCCCAGGGCGTCGAGGCCGAAGAACGTATAGGCAAGGACGCCGACCACGAGCGGCGTGAACCAGCCCATCAGGCCGACCAGGCAGAAGGGCAGCAGGAAGCAGTAGATGTGCACCGTGCGATGCAGCAGCAGGATGTAGGCGTACGGAATCGGCGTGCTCTGGATCCGCTCACAACCGCCCAACGCATGCGACAGCGATGCCTGTTCGCGGTCGATCGAGGCAAGCAGGATGGCGTCGGCCCCTTGCGCACGCACCGCGCTCGCGAAGGCGACACCACTACGTGCAAGCAGCGCGCTGGGCCGGTTTGGCGCGGCGAGGATCGCGGCGCGCTCCGCTTCGGGTAGCCACGGGCCCAGATCGGCACTGGGATCGCTGCCACGCAGGTGATGGCGAAGGCCATGGGTGAAGGCGATGAGTCCATGCATCAGTTCGCGCCGTTGCGCGACGGGGGCGTCCGGCAGGAAGGCAAGGCTCTGCCGTGCGAGGTTGCGGGTGGCGATGATCACATCGCCCCACAGCGTCCGCGCTTCCCACCAGCGCTGGTAGGCGACGGTGTTGCGGAAGCCCAGGAAGATCGCGAGGGTCAGGCCCATCAGCGTCAGCGGCGCCGCGTTGAGGCCCACGCGCAGCGAAAAGAAGTGGTAATCGACCCAGACCACGACGAGGGACAGGAGCATCGTGTAGAGCACCCGTGGCCAGATCACCGGGATGATCGACCCCTTCATGGCGAACAGCAGCGAGCGGACGCTTGGGGTACGGGTGCGCGGTGTCATACGAGGGCCTGGCGCTGCGGATGGCTTATTGCACTGCACTTGGGGCCTGCCTGTCTCGGGCGAATTGACGCACGAAGCCGAGCGGGTATACTTGTCTTGTTAATTGTACAAGTGAGGTGTGCCATGCGCGCCATCAACTATTCCGAGGTCCGCAACAACCTTGCCTCCGTGCTGGACGACGTCGTGAACGATGTCGAAGTCACGATCGTGACCCGTCGCGGCGACAACGACGGCAGCCGTGCGGTGTATATGGTTCCCGCCAGCGTGTGGGAGAGCATGGAGGAGACCTCGTACCTGCTGCGCGGTGAGAACCGCGATCACCTTGCGCGTTCCATCGACCAGTTGCGCGCGGGACGCGCGTCGAAGCGAGCCCTCGTCGACCCCAAAGCGGAGGATTGACGCCCGATCATGAGCAGGACGCTCCTATTCACCGCAGAGAGTTGGTCGGACTACGAGTTCTGGCAGACACACGATCGCAAGACGCTTAAACGCATCAACAGCCTTATCCGCGAGGCCATGCGTACGCCGTTTGAAGGTACCGGGCGCCCGAAAGCCCTGGCGGGTGACCTCAAGGGTTTCTGGTCACGTCGCATCGACGAGAAAAACCGGTTGGTCTATGCGGCATCCGACGAATCACTCGAGATCGTCAGCTGCCGATACCACTACAGCGACCATTGACCGCCGCCTGGCCGGCGCCTTCATTCCGGACTGCTTTCACCTTCAGCATCCGCACCCTTGCGGCGGCGCCGGGGCTTGGGCTCGCTCGCGGCGATCAGGCCCTGCAGGTAAGCCACGCCTTCTTCGGGCGGAAACCAGGCGATGACGTCGGCGACCGTGAGGTGGTGGCGTACGCGCAAGGCTTCGAATTCAGCCTTCGCCGCAGCGAGCGGATCCACCTTCGGCGGACGGCCGCGACGCTTGGGAGCGACAGGCTCGGGCGCGGGCTTGGCGACAGGGGGCGGCGCCACGGGCGGCTTTTCCACGCCACCCTTGCGATCAAGGGCGGCAAGTTCCTCCTGGAACTGCTTGAAGTCGTATTTGCCGGACGAGTTCATCGTAATGCTTGGGGATCGGAGGAAAGGGCATTGTGACACGGTCGTCCGCGTCGTTATTGAGATTTGCGGACATTGGACCGCTAACCGTCGCAATAATTTTTCGCCCGACCAAGGTGACGATTATGTGACCATGCAAACGCAAGCCCGCGCCGCACAAGGCGACGCGGGACTTATCCACAAGGTTATGCAGGTGCTTTCCACAGCGCCTGTGGATATCCCCTCAGGAAGGGACGCTGGCCTCGGAACCCGTCGAGATATCGTCGGCGTTGCAGGCGCGGAAGATGTCGCGTGCGGTATCACGCTGGCGGCTGTTTTCGGTGTGCACCGAAATAAGGATGCTGCCTTCGCGCACCTTGGCGTCGTAACGCTTGGCTTCGAATTCGGGAATACCCATGCCGACCAGCGCGCCGATGATCCCGCCGGTCGCGGTGCCGACCGCTGCGCCGCCTAGCGCGGCCATGATCGGGCCGGCGGCGATGAAGGGGCCGATACCCGGGATGGCGAGGGCACCGATGCCGGCCAGCCAGCCCAGTCCAGCACCCAGACCCAGGCCCACCACGCCGCCCGTGGTCGCGCCTTCCGGGGCCTTGGTGTGGTGTTCGTGGGCGAAGTCGCGCGTGCCGCGGCGATCCGGAAGCAAGGCGGAGATGTCGTTGCTGGTGAAGCCTGCCTGCTTGAGTTCGAGGACGATGCGCTCGGCCTGTTCCACGGTGCGGGTGGTGCAGTAGACGGAAGCTTTCATGGTGGTCCTCGATGGGTCAGTGTTTGATGTCGATCTGGTTTTCGACGTGGGTGACGCCGGTGACGCCCTGGGCCAACGCTTCGACGCGTGCCTTCTCGGCGTCGTTCTTCACGGGGCCGCGCAGCGTGACCGTGCCTTTGCTCGCCACGAGCTTGACGTTCTGCGCCATGGTGGAGAGTGACTGGTCGGCCACGATGGCCTTGCGCACGGCGGCCGCGACGCGGATGTCCTCCGGGTCGTTCGGCTGGTCCATCGGCGTGGTGCTTTCCGCGTGGCGATCGCGCTGGTTGATCTGGGTGTTGTCGACTTTCGACGCATCCTGCGCGAGCGCTGGCGCGGTGGCGGCCAGGGCGAGCAGGAACAGGGTGGGGAGGCGTGGGATCACGGCGGCGGCTCGTTGGCTGCGGAGGTCGCAGTACGCCGCAGCAGGCGTGAACCAGCGGTGCAGCGCGCGAGACGGGGTTTTCGCGAGGCCGACTCGCCGCTGAAGCGCGTCAGGCGGCGCGGAAGGTCACGACCAGGACGTCGCGGTGCGACGCCTTCGCTGCGTCCAGCGGCGTTACCGGCGTGACTCCGTGGAACACGCGGGGATCGTGGATCAGCGCGGCGTCGAACGGTTGGGCGAGCGTGAATTCGCCCAGGGCGCGTCCATCAGGTGCATGGATGGTCGTCGTGCCGCTGGCGATGTTTTCACGGTCCACCAGGAGGACGAGGACATAGTCGACGCCGTCGCGATGACTTCCTTCGGGCGTCGGCTCACCCGCTGCGCCGGCCGTTGCCTCGATGCGAAACTGGTGTACTTCGACATGCCATTGGGCGATCTCCGGCGACAGGCCGCCGAAGAAGTCGCGACAGAAATCGAGGATGGCGCTCATCGTCGCGCCCGTGGCGATTTCCGGGAGTACGGGCTCGAACCAGCGCGAGATGTCGCCCTGGAGCGTGTTGTAGGCCAGCGTCTGGAAATGCGCCTGGTGCGGTTTTGGCTCTACGTGCCCGAAGCGGGACGCGGCGAATGTCGCGTGGCGCCGGCGGCGAAAACGACCCGTGGCGGCGAGGTAGGTGTCGGGCTCGAGCGCGTTCCAGCTGGCCGTGAACGCCTCCCAGTCGTTGAGCGGGGCCAGGTGTTCCACGAGGCTGCGCATCTGCTGCCCCTGCACGAAGGCGAAGCCCTCATCCCGTACCTGGTCGTGGAGGGTGGTTTCGGTCGCTTCGAGGGGCAGGTTCATGTGGGCAGTATAAGGCCGCCAGCCAGGGGAGCACTGCGACATACCGGCCCATGGGCCCTGCGGTCGGGCGTCAGGGGGCGCGGAGGGGTTGGGGCTTGTCCAGGGCGGCCAGCAGGGCGCCGTCGCGCTGGTAGACGTCCGGCTTGTAGGCGAGCTTGCCGTCCTCGCCGATGTCGACGGTCCAGTAGGCGAGCAGGACGGGCACGGCGGTGGGGAGGGTCACGTTCTGTGTTTTCTTCGTGGCGATGCGCTCGTCGATCGTCTGCCGGTTCCATTTCTCCGCGTCGTTGAACAGCAACTCCACCAGTTCGAGCGGATGCTCCACGCGAATGCAGCCGGAACTCGTATCGCGCTTGGCCTTCTCGAACAGCTCCTGGTGCGGCGTGTCGTGCAGGTAGACCGCGAACGAATTGGGGAAGCGGATGACGACCTGGCCCAGGGAATTGCCAGGGCCGGCATCCTGCCGCAGCGTGATGCCGCGCGGGTTCGCCCAGTTCACGCTGGCCGGCGACACCGTGCCGCCACTGCTGTTGAGGACACGGATGCGATTGTTGGCGAGGTAGGAGGCGTTCTTGCGGATCTTCGGCAGGACGTCGTTCTTCAGGATGGTCGGCGGAATCGTCCACGTCGGATTGAAGGTGATGTAGGTGATCTGCGAACGGAAAATCGGCGTGCTTCGATAGGGCTTGCCCACCTGCACGCGCGATTTCCAGACCGGGTTGCCATCGCGGTAGTAGCTGATCTTGTAGCCGGCGACGTCGACGACGACGAAGGTTCCCTGCAACGAATGCAGCAGCCAGCGCGCACGCTCGAGGTTGGCGCGCACCTGGCCGATGCGTTCCTGGATCGGCACGTTGAGCGCCGTGAGCGTTTCGCTGCCTACGCTGCCGTCGGCATCGAGGTACTGGTCGGACTGGAACCGCTTGACCGCGTCGGTCACCGGATTGTCGTAGCGGTCGCCCTCGGCGAGCGTTGGATCCAGGTACCCACCGGCGACCAGTCGCGCTCGCAGGGCCTGCACGCGCGCGTCCTTCATGCCGGGCTTCAGCGACGGGCCCTCGGGCACCGTCGGCCAGCCACCTTGCGCGGCAGTGGCGCGGAGCTGGACGAGCGCATCGCGCAGCTTGGCGTAGAGGGGGTTCTGTGGGCGGGCCATGGCGAAGGCCTGGTCGATGCTGCGTTCCTCGATCGAGGTCTGCAGCATGGTCATGCCCTGCTGCGGGTCGATCGCCGCAGGATCGAAGTTCCAGGTTGCGTCGAGCCGCACGGGATCGACCTTGCCGCGCGCCAGCTGGACCAAGGCGGTGATATAGGCGGCGGTGGCGGAGACTTCGAACTCGGCGCGCCTCGCGGGGGCGGCCGACGCCCAATCGGGAGCCTCGATGGTCGCCTTGAGCTCGGACAGGTGATAGTCCTCGGGCAGCAACCCATCACCCTCTACCGAGGCGAGGCCTGCCAGCAACTGGGCGATATTGGTTTCGTCCGACCAGGCCGCGGTGTAGTGGCGCTGGGCGTAAAAGTCGGCGACCGCCTTGCCCAGTGCGGCATCCTGGCGAGGCAGCGGGCCACCGTCGAGCGGCGTCATCTGCAGCAGACGCGCGTAGATGGCCTGTGCCACGGGGTCGTCCGGCGCCGGAGGCGGCGGTACGCTCACGGCCGGGGCAGGCTCCACCGCCACGATGGGCGGCGGGGAAGCGGCCGACGAGGCCGATGGGGGTGTCTGGGCCAGCGCCATGGCGGGTAGCAGCCACGCCAGCGCAAAAGCCGCAGCGGGGCCGCGCCACCTCTTCTCATCCATAGTCATTATCTATTTCTTCCGTATTTTCTTGCGGTCGTTGCTATACGCTTTCACATATATGAAGGGCAAAGATGTGACGGCGTTGTGGTCAGTAAATGATCAGCACGTTAGGATGCCCCGTCGTTTATCCCTTTGGCTGGCCGCATGTTTCGATCGCTCCGGACGCTATTCGCGCTCGCGCCACTCCTTGGTGCACTGTTTTTCTTCCCCGCCCAGGCCCATGCCGCCGACTCCCTCGGCGATGCGCTGGCCAAGGTTGCTCCCGCCGCCGATCCCCGCGTTATCGGGCTGGCTGTCCAGGCTGCCGAGTGCGCGCAGACCCAGGGTGGCGCACCCGCCGACCGCCTGGCGGTGATCGATTACTCAAAGCCGTCCTCGCAGCCGCGCCTGTGGGTGTTCGACACGGTGAACCGGAAGCTGCTGTTCCAGGAACTGGTGGCCCACGGCAAGAACAGCGGCGACGCCACCGCCACGAAATTCTCCAATGCGCCGGATAGCCTCGCATCCAGCATCGGCCTGTTCCGCACGTCGGATACCTACAACGGCAAGAACGGGTATTCGCTACGCATGAATGGGTTGGAGCCCGGCGTGAACGATCAGGCGATGGCGCGCGCAATCGTGATCCACGGCGCGGCCTACGTGAATGAAGCCATGGCCAGGGTCGCCGGCCGCATCGGTCGCAGCTGGGGTTGCCCGGCGGTGCGCACCGCCATCGCCCACAAGCTGATCGACGCCCTGAAGGGCGGCCAGATGGTCTTTTCGTATTACCCGGACAAGCGCTGGCTGGCTTCGTCGAACTACCTGAAGTGCACGAACGGGCAGTTGGCGAAGGCCGAGGCGAACGTCATCGCGCGCGCAGGCACCTGAGCGCGCGGGCTTCGTCTAGAATTCCCGGACCCTTATCGTGGAATCCAGCATGAAACACGTTCTTGCGATCGCCGCCTGCACCATCCTCGCCGGCTGCGCCACCAGCGGCATGACCGACACCCTGCCCAAGCTCAGCAGCAAGACGGGCAAGAGCGTGACGGCCTACGTGCAGTGCGTGGAGCCGAAGTGGCAGGCGCTTTCGAAGGACGCCAAGGGCGACGCGAAGGACGACAAGGGCCGCGTCACCGCCAACGACGATGGCAAGCACGAGCGCCTGGACGTCACCGCCAGCGGCGCCGGCGCACAGGTCGTCATGTACGAACTGCAGAACGGCAAGGGCGACTACGACGGTCGCTACCGCGACGAGGCCATTTCCTGCCTCTGATCGACGGGGTCGCGCCCTGATCGCACGAATTCTTTCCCGGCTTTTCGCGCCCTCTTGATCGCTTCGCTGCTTGCATCGACTTCCCGATGCCGAGCGGAGCGTGCCATGGGTAACGACGAGCTTGAGGAAGACTCCCGGATCGCCGTGGAGTGCATGCGCGACAGCAACGCCAGTGGCGTACCCCGCTATGTCTGGGATTACCGGGTTTTCGCGCGCGACCGGACCACGATCATCGACACCAGCGACAGCGGGGGGGTGTCGTACGCGTCGCCCAAGATCGCGCTGTCGGAAGGCTGGCGCATGGCGCGCGAATCGCTGGCGCGGCTGGAACGCTGAGCCGATTCGGAAAAACGGGCGGACTGGTCAGACGCGCGGGCGGGATTCGCGTGCGCGTTCGACGGCGTCGAGCAGCTGGGCGCGGTCAAACGGCTTTTCGAGGAAGACGGCCGATAGCGGGAACGGTCCAAGGTCCTGCGGGAGGCGGCTGGACACGACGACGACCGCCGTATGCGGGCGCTCACGAAGCAAGGCCTGGAGCAGGGAACCGCCGCGGCGCTCGCCCGGGGTGTCGGCGTGGATCACCATCAGGGCCAGTTCCGGCAGTTCGTGGAAGGCCCGCTTGGCGTCGCGATACGTGACGGTGGCCCTGGCCGCATAGCCGGCGTCCGTCAGGACCATCGCCACCGTTTCCGCCACCATGTGGGCCCGGTCGAAAACGAGGGCGGCAGGTGCGTTGCTGGCGGGCTTGACGGTCATGGGGCAGAGTTTAGCGCTCCCGACGGCGCCGTGGATGTCCCTTCCTTACACTTCATACGCCGCGGCCCGACTTTCACCGATCGTCGACATCGGGGAACGAATGCTCGATGCATTCTCCCGGGAGTGCCTTCCATGCGTTATCTCGCTATCGCCGGTCTCGTCCTGCTTGCCGGCTGCGCCACCCAGAACGACCGTCACGTGGGCATCCACGACGTGCCCTCCAGCACGGTGTTCGGCTTCCAGGATCCGAACGGCGGCAACGCCACCCTGAACATCGTGCGTGACCAGGGCCTGTGGGGTGCGGGCTGCTCCAGCGCCATCTATGTCGACGACCAGGTGGTCGCGGACATGGAGATCGGCGAGCAGCTGGTCCTTCACGTTCCGGCCGGAACACGCAAACTCGGCATGCAACCGCATGGTGCGTGCAGTGGCGACCGCGTCGACGCCGATGCCAGCGTGGGGCAGGGCGAGACGAAAAACTTCTCCATCCCCGCCAGCGGCGAGGGTTTGAGCACGCCGGCACCCCCGAAAGCCTGAAGGCTTGTCATTCGCGCGACGACGGCGCAAGAATCGAGCCGTCGTCGCGACGCCAACCAGGGGAGTCGAACCGTGCATCGACGCATCGTGGGTCAGTACTCCGTGGAAGTTCGTACGCTGAAGGCGCCGTCCGGCGTCTGGAAGGCTGCCTATATCGTCGAGCCCTCTGCGCATGCCGGGCCACACGACTTCGTGATGATCACGCTGCTGGACGATTTCCTCGACGAGCGCGTGGCGGTGGATGCCGCCATGGATCGCGGCATCAAGCATGCCGACTGGCTGGCCGGTGCGCGCCGCGCCTATACCGGGTGACGTGACCACGTCGGCGACCCGGCCATAACGCGCCCACGACGGCGCGCCACCTAGCTTCGTCAGCACGAAGGCCAAGGGGGCCTTCCCGGCGGAGCCCACTCCTTGCAGCGCACGACCCTCTACGTACCATTCAACGCTTCTTCCCGTGGGCAATGGAGCCTGCGCCGCAACGCCGAGCTTGTGGGGCAGTTCTCCACGCGCGAGGAAGCCATGCGCCATGCCCTGGCCCTCACCGCGGCCATCCAGCAACAGCAAGGCCAGCAGGTCGACATCAAGGTGGAAGACGAATCCGGCGTGTGGCGGTTGGCGAGCGCCGATGCCGGCGACAGCGTGATGTAGTCCCCTCTCCGGCGTCCTGTCGCAGGATGTGAGACGCGGGCAAGAGATAACGGCGCCTTCCCGACGCCGGTGTCTTTCATGGCCGCTTACCTCCAAGCCCTTCGCACCGACGAGTCCGATTCGGTCCTGGCCACGAGCCATGACGGCCGCACTCTGGCGCATCGCCTCACCGACAAATACGGCGACCGCGTGTGCTCGGCCTTCACCGTGTTCGGTCGCGAAGGCAGCTTCGTGCCGTTGCCGGACGACTTGCCGGAAGGCTTGTCCCGTGCACTATCGGCCCGCGGTATCGACCGCCTCTATAGCCACCAGCAGGAAGCATGGGATGCCGCGCGCGCTGGCAGGAACGTGCTTGTCGCCACGCCGACGGCTTCCGGCAAGACACTCTGCTACACCATGCCGGTGCTGGCGTCAGTGCTGGAAACCGGGGGCAAGGCGCTCTACCTGTTCCCGACCAAGGCGCTGGCGCAGGACCAGGTGGCGGAACTGCTGGAGATCAATCGCGCCGGCGACCTGGGCGTGAAGGCCTTCACTTTCGATGGCGACACACCGGGCGACGCGCGTCAGGCCATCCGCCTGCATGGCGATGTGGTGGTCAGCAATCCGGACATGCTGCACCAGGCGATTCTTCCCCACCACACGAAGTGGGCCCAGTTCTTCGAGAACCTGCGTTACGTGGTGATCGACGAGATCCATACCTACCGCGGTGTCTTCGGTTCGCACCTGGCCAACGTGCTGCGGCGCCTCCGGCGCATCTGCGCGTTCTATGGCGTGCGGCCGCAGTTCGTCCTGTGTTCGGCCACCATCGGCAACGCGACCGAGCACGCGCAGGCGCTGATCGAGGACGAGGTCGTCACGGTGAGCGTCAGCGGGGCGCCCAGTGGCGACAAACACGTGCTGCTGTGGAATCCACCGGTCGTCAATCCAGACCTGGGCCTGCGCGCCTCCGCACGGTCGCAGACCAACCTCATCGCACGTGTCGCCATCAAGGCGAAGATGAAGACCCTGGTCTTCGCCCAATCGCGCCTCATGGTCGAAGTGCTGACCAAGTACCTCAAGGATGTGTTCGACCACGACACGCGCAAGCCGGCGCGCATCCGCGCGTATCGCGGCGGTTATCTGCCCACCGAGCGGCGCGAGGTCGAGCGCGAGATGCGCGCCGGTCATGTCGACGGCATCGTGTCTACCTCGGCGCTGGAACTGGGCGTGGATATCGGTAGCCTCGACGCGGTGGTGCTGAATGGCTATCCGGGTTCCATCGCCGCCACCTGGCAGCGCTTCGGCCGGGCGGGGCGGCGACAGCAACCCTCGCTAGGCGTACTGGTGGCGACCAGCGCCCCGCTCGACCAGTACCTGATGCGGCATCCGGCCTTCCTTACGGAAGCCAGCCCCGAGCATGCGCGCATCCAGCCCGACCAGCCGTTGATCCTGCTGGATCACATCCGTTGCGCCGCGTTCGAGCTGCCCTTCCTGGCGGGCGATACCTTCGGCCCCGACGACGCCGAGCCCTACCTGCAGGTGCTGTCGGAATCGGAAGTCCTGCATCGCGAAGGCGATCGCTGGGAGTGGATCGCCGACAGCTATCCGGCGAACGCCGTGAGCCTGCGCTCGGTCGCCGACGGCAACTTCGTCGTGGTGGACCGCACGGAAGGCCGGCAGACGATCATCGCCGAGGTCGATTACTCCGCCGCCGCGCTCACCTTGTACGAAGGCGCCATCCACATGATCCAGTCGGTGCCTTACCAGGTGGAGAAGCTCGACTGGGAAGGACGCAAGGCGTATTGCACGCGCACCCGCGTCGACTACTACACCGATGCCATCGACTACACTAAGCTCAAGGAACTGGAGTGTTTCGATGGAACGAAGTCGGGCGAGGGAAGCGCGCGACACGGCGAAGTACATGTCGTACGACGCGTGTCGGGCTACAAGAAGATTCGTTATTACACGCACGAGAACATCGGCTACGGGCCGGTCAACCTGCCGGACCAGGAGCTGCACTCCACCGCGGTGTGGTGGCAGTTACCGCAGACGGTGCTCGATGAAGCGTTCCGGTCGCGGCAGCACGCGCTGGATGGTTTCCTGGGTGCGGCCTATGCGCTGCACACGGCGGCGATCGTCGCCGTGATGGCCGAACCGCGCGATCTGCAGAAGGCGGTGGGTTCCGGCGATGGCGGTTGGTCGGCACAGGTGGACGCCGCGGGACGTGGTCAGATCCGTGCACCCGATGGCGGGCTGGCGCTGCCGGATACCCTCGAGCGCTTTCTTCCCACGGTGTATCTGTACGACAACTTCCCCGGTGGCGTCGGGCTCAGCGAACCCTTGTTCCGACGTGCGCCGGAGCTGCTGCGGCATGCGCTGGCCACCGTCGAAGGGTGCGAATGCAAGGCGGGATGTCCCGCCTGCGTCGGCCCGGTGCTGGCGGCGGATGAGGGTGCCGAGCGCCGTTCGGATGCCGGTGCGATGCTCGGGACAACACCGCGGGCACTCGCGGCGCGCGTCCTCCGCCTGCTGGGTGCGGCGGCATGAGCGATCTGGCGTCGAGGCTGGCCGCGCTGCGTCGTCAGGCTGGCGGTAGCGCTTCGCAGGAATCGCCGCTGAAGCGGCTCCCACAGGTGCCCCTCCAACATGCGGCTCTGCTACAGGTCCTCCAACTTGCTGCCTTGCTGCAGCTGCCCCTCCAACATGCTGCCTTGCTACATGCTGCCCTCCTGCATGTGACCCTCCCGCGGAGGGCGGTGCTCCTTGTGGGAGCCGCTTCAGCGG
>DATNJP010000383.1:0-12567 GCA_035603855.1 Luteibacter sp.
CGGTAGCCTGAAGCGTCAGGTCGGGGACCAGAGCGCACAGGTGGCGGAGATCAAGCGCGACGCGCAGCGCGATCTCGATGCCCTGGCCGTGAAGCTCGGCCAGTTGCAGGCCCAGTCAGTCCGTCTCAATGCCCTCGGGGAGCGGCTCACCCAGGTGGGCAAGCTGGACGACGGTGAATTCGATTTCGACGAAGAGCCGGGCCAGGGTGGTCCGGAGCTCACGACGGGCGCCAGCGCCGACGCGCCGGCTTCGGCCTATGCGCTGCCGGAGACGCTGAACAAGAGCATCGACCAGCTTTCGGGCCAGTTCGACACCCAGCAGGCCCAGCTGGAAGCCCTTCGGGACATGCTGATGGACCGCAATATCGAGTCCAGCCTGCGTCCCACGGGCATGCCGGTGAACGGCTACATCTCCTCGTACTTCGGCGGTCGCCCGGATCCGTTCAGCGGGCATGCCGCCCGTCACACGGGTATCGACATCGCCGCGCCCACGGGTACGCCCGTGACGGCGGTGGCTGAAGGCATGGTCACGTTCGCGGGTCAGCGTTCCGGCTATGGCGATGTCGTCGAAATCGACCACGGCAACGGCTACATGACCCGTTACGCCCATAACAGCGCCATCCTCGCCCATCCGGGCCAGAGGGTCAGGGTCGGCGACGTGATCGCCAAGGCCGGTTCGACGGGCCGATCGACCGGGTCGCACGTCCATTTCGAGGTCTGGTACCACGATCGGGTCGTCAATCCGCTGGCCTACGTCCGTAGCCACCGCTGACGAGGCTTGAATCCGGGCCTGGCCGCCGCCACCCCGAGGAAAGCCGGGGACGCCCGTAGTATGATCGTCCCTTCGTGCCGGTAGGCTTGCGCCTTCCGGCAGCCCTTTTTGTTTTCAGATCCGGATGATCGATGTTCAATCGTGCCCTGACGAGTATTTTCGGCAGCCGTAACGAGCGTGTGCTGCGCGACCTCTCCAAGACGGTCAAGCGCATCAACGCCCTCGAGCCGGAGTTCGAAAAGCTTTCCGACGATGCCTTGCGTGGCAAGACCGAGGAATTCCGCCAGCGCCTGGGCGCCGGTGAAACCCTCGACAAATTGCTACCTGAAGCCTTCGCAGTCACCCGCGAAGCGGCCAAGCGTGTCCTCGGCATGCGTCATTACGACGTGCAGCTGATCGGCGGCATGGTCCTGCATGGCGGCCGCATCGCCGAGATGCGCACCGGTGAGGGCAAGACCCTCGTCGGAACGCTGCCGGTCTACCTCAATGCCCTCGAAAGCAAGGGCGTGCACGTCGTCACGGTGAACGATTACCTGGCACGGCGCGACTCGGCGCAGATGGGCAAGCTGTACAACTTCCTCGGCCTCACTGTCGGCGTCGTGTACCCGGGCATGGACCACGCCGACAAGCGCAGCGCCTACCAGGCCGACATCACCTACGGCACGAACAACGAGTTCGGCTTCGATTACCTGCGCGACAACATGGCGCTCAGCCGGGAGCAGCGTAACCAGCGCGGCCTGCACTACGCCATCGTCGACGAAGTGGACTCGATCCTGATCGACGAGGCGCGTACGCCGCTGATCATCTCCGGCCCGGCCGAGGATTCCCCGCAGCTCTACATCGCGGTGAACAAGGTCGTGCCTGGCCTCTCGCGCCAGGAAAAGGAAGACGGTCCCGGCGACTATTTCGTCGACGAGAAGCAGAAGCAGGTGCACATGTCCGAAGAGGGCATGGAGCACGCCGAGCAGCTCCTGCGCGAGGCCGGCGTCATCGATCCCGACAGCGGCCTGTACGATTCGAAGAATCTCGCCGTCGTGCATCACATGAACGCGGCGCTGCGCGCGAACGCCATCTACCAGCGCGACGTCGACTACATCGTCCGCGACGGTGAAGTCATCATCGTCGACGAGTTCACCGGCCGCACGCTGGCTGGCCGCCGCTGGTCCGACGGCCTGCACCAGGCGGTCGAGGCGAAGGAAGGCGTGCCCATCCAGCGCGAGAACCAGACGCTGGCGACGGTCACGTTCCAGAACCTGTTCCGCATGTACAAGAAGCTGGCCGGCATGACCGGTACGGCCGATACGGAAGCCTACGAATTCCAGACCGTGTACGGCCTGGAAGTGGTCGTCATCCCGACGCACAAGCCGATGGTGCGCGTGGACAACCCGGACTCCGTGTTTCTGGGTCCCGACGCCAAGTACAAGGCGGTCATCGCCGACATCAAGGCCTGCTACGAGCGCGGCCAGCCGGTGCTGGTCGGTACGGCGTCCATCGACGTTTCGGAACTGGTTTCCGGCTTGTTGAAGAAGGAACGCATTCCGCACGAAGTGCTCAACGCGAAGCAGCACGAGCGCGAAGCGCATATCGTCGCCCAGGCCGGTGCGCCGGGCTCGGTCACGATCGCCACCAACATGGCTGGCCGCGGTACCGACATCGTGCTCGGCGGCAGCCTGGAAGCGGCCCTCGCCGTCCTTCCGGAAGGCGCCTCGGATGCCGATCGCCAGAAGGTCCGTGACGACTGGAAGAAGCGCCACGAGCAGGTGCTCGGCGCGGGTGGCCTGCACATCATCGGTACCGAGCGCCACGAATCGCGTCGTATCGACAACCAGCTGCGTGGCCGTTCCGGCCGCCAGGGTGACCCGGGTTCCTCGCGTTTCTACCTGTCCCTGCAAGACAACCTGATGCGCATCTTCGGCGGCGAGCGTATCGGCCGCTGGATGCAGATGTTCGGCATGAAGGAAGACGAGGCGCTCGAAGACCGCCTCATCACGCGCCAGATCGAAAAGGTCCAGCGCAAGGTCGAGCAGCACAACTTCGACATCCGCAAGAACCTCCTCGAGTTCGACGACGTCGCCAACGACCAGCGCAAGGTGATCTACGCGCAGCGTGACGAACTACTCGAGACCGACGACATCTCCGACATGATCGGCGACATCCGCCAGGACGTCGTGGTGGCGCTGGTACGCAAGTACGTGCCGGCCGACAGCATCGACGACCAGTGGGACATCGCCGGCCTCGATCGCGAACTGGCGAGCGAACTCAACCTGCGCCTCGACCTGGCGCAGTGGGTCGAAGCCCAGCAGGACGTGGACGCCGACGGCATCCTCGACCACGTGCGCGAGGCCGTGGACAACCTGTTCGCCGAGAAGGAAACCCAGGTGGGTGCGGAGACCATGCGCTCGCTCGAGAAGCACGTGATGCTCTCGGTCGTCGACAACGCCTGGAAGGAACACCTCGCGAGCATGGATTACCTGCGCCAGGGCATCTACCTGCGTGGTTACGCGCAGAAGCAGCCGAAGCAGGAGTTCAAGCGCGAGTCGTTCGAGTTGTTCTCGGAAATGCTCGACCGCATCAAGGGCGAAGTGGTGCAGATGCTTGCGCGCATCCGCATCCGCAGCGAGGAAGAAGTGCTCGCGATGGAAGCGGAGCAGCAGCGTGCGGCCGAATCGCAGCGTCTTCAGTTCCAGCACGCCGATGCGCAGGCGATGGGTCAGGGCGGCGAAAGCGCCGTGGCCGAGCCGGCGCTGGCGCCGGTCATGAACGATGGTCCGAAGGTGGGTCGCAACGATCCTTGCCCCTGCGGTTCGGGCAAGAAGTACAAGCACTGCCACGGTCAGCTGAGCTGATACGAAAAACCCGCCGAAAGGCGGGTTTTTTTTGGACCTTAGAAGGCGTTAGTCCCCGCCGCCCTTCGGCTTTTCCCGATAAGGCTCGGCGTTGACGGTGATGTACTGCGGCTCTTCGGCATCGAGACGCATCGCCGTCAGTTGGCCGCCCCATACGCAGCCGGTGTCGATCGCGTACACGCCGAGGCCGGCGAAGCGGCCCAGTGCCGACCAATGTCCGCAGACGATCTTCGTCTCGCGGCGACGCATGCCCGGGACTTCGAACCATGGATACATGCCGGGTTTCTGCGTACCCGGCGTGCCCTTGCCCTCGAAGTCGATGCGTCCGTTGACGTCGCAGTAGCGCATGCGCGTGAGCGTGTTGATCGTGGCGCGGTGGCGCTCCACTCCTTGCAGCCGATTGTTCCAGCCCGGCGGACGATTACCGAACAGGTTCTTCAGCAGGCGCTGATGGCGCGGGCCACCCAGCTCGCGCTCGACTTCCAGCGCGGCGCGCTGTGCCTGGCGCAGCGTCCACATCGGGGCCATGCCGGCGTGGACCATGGTCCAGCCGAGCGCTTCGTCGTGGTGCAGCAGTTTCTGCATGCGCAGCCATTCGAGGAGGACGGGCGCATCGTCGGCGAACAAGATCTCGCGCAACTCGGGATTCACGCGTTGCTGCGCGTCCTCGCGGCGCTGGCCGATGGCAAGTAGCGAGAGATCGTGATTGCCGAGCGTGATGATGGTCTGGTCGCGCAGCGAATGGATGAGTCGTAGCGTAGCCAGCGACTCACCACCTCGATTCACCAGGTCGCCGCAGAACCAGAGCCGGTCGCTGGCCGGGTCGAAACGGAGCTTCTCCAGCAAACGCTGGAGTTCGGGGTAGCAACCCTGAACGTCGCCGATCGCGTAGACGGCCATCAGTCCTGTTGCTCCGTGATGCCGTTCCCGGCGTGCGCACTATCCATGGGTCGATCCTAGTGGAGCGTGCGTGGGATCGAAAGCACGAATGCAGGAATGGGAGCATCGAAATGCGTGCCATCGTCGGCGACCATGCGATAGCTGCCTTTCATGGTGCCGACCGCGGTTTCCAGTACGGCACCCGACGTGTATTCGAACGACTCGCCAGGACGCATCCACGGTTGCTCGCCGACGACACCGTCGCCGCGTACTTCTTCGACCTTGCCGTTCGCATCGGTGATGACCCAGTGCCTCGTGAGCAACTGCGCGCCGGTCTCGCCGACATTGCGCAGCGTGATCGTGTAGGCGAACACGTAGCGGTTATCCGTCGGCTGCGATTGGTCGGGAACGAAGCGGGAAGCGACCTCCACGTCGATCGTGTAGGGGGATTTGGAGTTCATGCAGCGATTGTCAGGGACGGGGAGGGGGTGGGCAAGTATGCCCGCAACACGTTCACATGGCGTTCGCGAGCTTCACGAAGTCCCCGGGGGCCAGTGTTTCCGCGCGCGCCCTCGGATCGATGCCCAGTCCACGAATGCCAGCCTCGTCGACAAGCCCCTTCAGCGTGTTCGAGAGCGTCTTGCGGCGCATCGCGAAGGCGGCCTTCACGACCGCGTGAATCTTCACGGGGTCGGCCTGGGGAAGCTGTTCAGGAGGCAGGGGCACCAGCCGCACCACGGCCGAATCGACCTTCGGGGGCGGCCTGAACGCCCCCGGGGGCACGGTGAAGAGCGGGGTGACCTTGCAGGCCAGCTGGAGCATCACGCTGAGGCGGCCATAGACCTTGCTGCCCGGCTCGGCGGCCATGCGGTCCACGACTTCCTTCTGCAGCATGAAATGCATGTCCTGGATGGCTGCGGCGTGCTCGACGCAGTGAAACAGGATGGGGCTGGAGATGTAGTAGGGCAGGTTGCCGGCGATGCGCAGGCGCTCGGCGCCAAGCTCGCGGGCAAGTGCGCTGAAATCGACCTTGAGCACGTCCGAATGGACGATGCGCAGCTCACCAATGGCCGCGGCGCGAGCCTGGAGGCCGGGGATGAGGTCGGTGTCCAGCTCGATCGCCGTCATCTTCTTCGCCACGGCGAGCAGCGGCAGTGTCATGGCCCCTTCACCCGGGCCGATCTCGACCACGGTGTCGCCATCCTTCGGCGCGATGGAAGAGACGATGCGCTCGATATAGCGCTTCTCGTGGAGGAAGTGCTGGCCGAAGCTTTTCTTGGGGCGTGCGTTCATGAGTGGCCCCTGTGGCGGGTAAGGTCGATGGCGAGACGTGCCGCGGCGAACAGGCTGGCCGGGTCGGCACGTCCCGTGCCGGCGAGGTCCAGCGCGGTGCCGTGATCGACGGATGTCCGGATGAAGGGGAGGCCCAGGGTCACGTTCACCGTTCGGTCGAACGCCTCGCTCTTGAGGACGGGCAGTGCCTGGTCGTGGTACATCGCCAGCACCGCGTCGTAGCGCGACCGCATGGCGGGCACGAAGGCGGTGTCCGCGGGAAGCGGCCCCAGAAGGTCCATGCCCTCGGTACGCAGGCGCTCAAGGAGCGGAATGATGGTGTCGAGCTCTTCCCGCCCCATGTGCCCGCCTTCTCCCGCATGCGGGTTGAGGCCGAGCACGGCGATGCGCGGATGGGCGATGCCGAAATGTGCTGTCAGGGCACCGTCGACGATGCGCAGCGTGCGCTCGAGCAAGGCGGGCGTGATCGCCTCCGGTACGGCGGACAGTGGCAGGTGGGTGGTTGCCAGCGTGACGCGCAGCTCCGGGCTGGCAAGCATCATCACGACCTCGGCGCCGGCCCGTTCCGCAAAGAATTCGGTGTGGCCGCTGAAGGGGATGCCGCCTTCGTTGATGCTGGATTTCTGCACCGGGCCGGTGACCACCGCGTCGAACTCGCCGGCCAGGCAGCCGTCCGCCGCGACGGCGAGGAGGTCGAGCACGTGCCGGGCGTTGCGCGGATCGGGTTGGCCGTAACGCTCGGCGGCAGCCAGCGGCACATGGCGAACCCGGACGCTGCCGGGCGGGCGCGTCGCCAGAGGGCTTCCGTCGTCGTCGGTGATGTCGAGATCGAGGCCGCAGATGGCGGCTGCACGACGCAGCAGATCGCGGTCGGTGACCGCGATCAGATCGGCCTGGAGGTCGCTGGCCGCGAGACGGGCAACCAGCTCGGGTCCCACCCCGGCAGGCTCACCGGCGGTAACGGCGAGCCGTGGCAGGGTGGTCGCGTTCATCGGGGCATTACGGCGTGGTCGACGCCTGCTTGTCGTCCGGATCCTTCAGCTCCGGCACGCGGATATCGACGAACGAGGTCGAGCGCAGTTCGCGCAGGTAGTTCTCGTAGGCCTCATCCGCCTTGCGGTTACCGATGGCCTGACGAGCCTGGTCACGCTGCAACTGGTCGGTGAGATCGCTCTGACGCGTGCCGAGGCGCTGCAGGACGATCCAGCCGGCATCCGTCTGGATCGGATGCGAGACTTCGTTGTCCTTCAGCTGGTCGATCTGGGCGGCGATGGCCTGGCCCCAGGCGTCCTTCGCGAACCAGCCCATGTCGCCGCCGTTGTTCGCCGTGGTGTTGTCCTTGGACTCATCCTTGGCGATCTTGGCGAAGTCTTCCTTCTTGTCGACGACGCGGGTGTAGATGTCGCCCGCCTTCTTCTCGGCCTGCTCCGGCGTGACGATTTCGGAGGGTTTGATGAGGATCTGGCGAGCGTGGTATTCGGTGACGATCTGGCGGCCCGGCTGACGGGTCTCCACCAGCTTGAGGATGTGGAAGCCCGTGGGTCCGCGCATGGCGGCCGTGGTCTCGCCGGCCTTCAGCCCCGACACCGCATCGGCGAATGCCGGCGGCACTTCGTCCAGGCGGCGCCAGCCAAGATCGCCGCCGTCGAGGGCGTCCGGCGCGTCGGAGTAACGAATGGCCGCGGCGTTGAAATCCATGCCGCCCTTGATCGCCTTGATGGCTTCCTCGGCCTTGGCCTGGGCCTGGGCGATGTCATTGGCGCCGCCATCGGCAGGCGTGCTGATCTGGATGTGCGCGAGATGGACCTCGCCGGCCTTGTAGGTGGGGCTGGCCAGGAGGTTGTTCACTTCGGCGTCGGTGACCGTGACCTGGTCGCGGACCACGCTCTCGTGCAGCTTCTGGGCGATGATCTGGTCGGACAGCTGCTGGCGGAAGGCGGCGTAGCTGTAGCCGTCCTGTTCCACCGCGGCACGCAGCTGGTCGAGGGTCATCTTGTTCTGCTGGGCGACGTTGCCGGCGGCCTGGTCCACGTCCTGGTCGGACACGTGGATGTTCTGGTCGTTGGCGCGCTGCACCTGGAGCTTCATGAGGACCAGGCGGTCGAGCACTTGGCGAGCCAGCACGTCCTTGGGCGGAAGCTGGGCGGGGTTCGCGGCGTACTGGCGCACGATGGCATTGATCGCCTCGTCGAGTTCGCTCTGCAGGATGACGTCCTCCTCGACGACCGCGACGATGCGGTCGAGCGAGCCGTTGCCCACGCTCGAACCCTGCGCCGAAGGCTGGGCCGAAGGCATCAGCTGCGCATGGGCGGAGGGCACGGCCACCAGGATGGAGGCGGCCAGCAGGGAGTACGCGAGGATCTGCTTCATCGAATAGGGAGCCCGGGGCGCCTGCCCCATGTTATTGATAGCCAAGGATAGCACGCCGCAGGTAGGAGCCAGATTGCGGGTTGAGCGAGCCTATCCCCTTGAATTCCACCTCGAACATGACCGCGTTGTCGGTGGCGCGAAGGTAGTCGTGCACGTAGTGGCGGCCGAGCACGCGGAAGGCGACACAGCAGCTGTCGTACTCGATGCCCACGGCGGCCTCGAGGGTCCGGTGCGAGAACGTGAACGTCGGCTGCCCGAACTGGTTGGGCAGGACGTCGCGGCGGGCGAACACCCACCGCGCCAGCGCACGCCAACGCTCGGACACAGGAAAGACCACCGACGTGTCGAATTGTTCCATCACGTTGCGGCGATAGCGGTACGAGAAGTTCAGGATGCCGTCGCCCTTGATCCGGCGCTGGACCTGGACGGTGGCCAGATCGGTATCGCGGCCCTGGATGAACGGCTGGCCGTCAGCGTTGAGGTACGGGCTGGGCTTCTTGTTCGGATTCCACTGGTAGGAGCTGTTCAGGCGCCACTTGTCGTTGAACTGGATGGCGAGCTGGGCGATGTAGTCCGACTTGCTGAAGTCGGTCGGCGCCACGCCCGGCGCCTGCACCTTCTGGTCGCTGAGGTACTGGATCTGGCCGATGCTGGCGGAGAGCCGTTCGACGCCGTTGTCATCCAGCAGGCGGGTGGTCAGCGCCGCGGTGACGTTGTTGGCGTCCATCTGGCGGTCGGCGCCGGAGAACCGGTTGGTGGTGAACAACTGCCAGAAGTCGAACGACATTTCGCTGGTATCGAATGCCGGCAGGTTGTTCTGGTTCCGGTACGGGACGTACAGGTAATAGATGCGCGGCTCGAGGGTCTGCGTGTAGTTCGTGCCGAACAAGCTGGTCTGCTTGTCGAAGATCAGGCCTGCGTCAAGGCTGGCGATGGGCAGCGAACGCGACGGGCTCTGCTCGGTGTAGTTGAACTGCCGGTAGTCCGAATCCAGGCGGTAACCCGTGTAGCGGTACTCCACGCGCGGGCGCACGAACCACGAGGCGCCGGAGAAGTCGGCGGCGAGGAACGGAGCCAGGTCGAGGCGGTTGCCGTCGACCTGTCCCGGAAAACCGGGCGAGACCGGCGTGGGGTCTGTCTTGCGGAAGGCCACGGCTTCGCTGTCGATGCCGGCGTCGAGCCAGCTGTTCAGCGGCGCGTCGAGGTTGAACGTGGCGCGCGGCCAGCGTCGATACGGCTCGACGTAGTTGGGCAGGCCGGCATCGACGTTCTGGTAGTCGTCGGCGCCGATGGCCGCGCTCCAGTACCTGCCACCGGTCGACACGTAGGCGCTGGAGCTGAGCAGGCCTGTCGCGGAGGTGTACAGGTCGTTGCTGAAGTCGCGGAAGTACTGGTTGTCCGACGCCCGGTTGATGTTCGCCGAGAAATTCCAGCCCTTCGCGATCGTCGTTGAATTGGTGATGTGCAGCAGCCAGCGATCGGTCGAACCGTCGCGATCGCTCGTGCCGCTCTCGTCGTCGTCCGGGCCCTTGTCGTGTGGCATGTACTGCACGTCGAAGACGCCGTTCGAGCGCGGCAGCAGGTAACGGAACTCGGTGCCGAGCATGAAGCCACGGTCGGAGTAATAACCCGGCGTGATCGTGGCATCGTAGTTCGGCGCGAGGTTGAGGTAATAGGGCAGGTTGAGGAACGTGCCCGAATGGCTCGACGAACCGAACGTGGGATAGAGGAAGCCGCTCTTGCGGCGGTCGTCCAGCGGGAACGTGAAATAGGGCAGGTACATGAACGGAACGTTCTTGTACCGCATCGTCGCGCTACGCGCGGTGCCGACGCCCGTTTCCTTGTCCAGGTTCATCGTCTTCGCGCGGAACTCCCACTGATGGGCGCCCACGTCGCAGGTGGAATACGTGGCGAGGGTGAACCGGCCGTGCTGCGGGTCCATCACTCTTGCGTGGTCGGCTACGCCGTTGCCGCGCGACTGCAGCAGCTGGTAGCGGACGTTGTACGCGTCGCCCTGGTTCGGTGTCGTCGTACCGGTCATGCGGTCGGCCGAGACCAGCATGCCCACTTCCTGGTATCGCACGTTGCCCACCGCGTTGTAAGCGGTGGAATCCGAGTTGTAGGTGACGTCGTTCGCGCGCATCACCTGGTCCGCACGTTCCAGGCGGACGCCGCCGGTCATGTGATAGACGTTGGGCTCCGGGGTATCGACCTTGACGCCGCCGACATTGCCGTCGTCGACACCCGAATGGACGTCGGTCACGGCGGTATCGCGCAACGAACTGTCCTTCGTGATCGAGGGTTCGTAGAAATCGAGCATCGCGTTCGGGCGGCACAGCACGTAGCTGACCGGTCGCGGCGGGCAAATGAATGAACCCAGCGGGCAGGTTTCCGCCGGCGGCGGTATGTTCTTGCGGGAGGCCACGGTGCCCGCAGCCTGCGCGGAGACATTGAACGAGGCCCCCGAGACGATGAGGGCGACGGCGGTCGCCAGCAGGCGGCGTTTAGGCAGGATGCTGATGCGTGACGTCACAGGCTCGGTCTTGTCCGTTCGAAAGGCCGCCAACTTAGCAGAATCGCCAACCCCACCGCACGATGGCACGTCGCCCATGAGCATGACCCCTCGGAGGGTGCGACGTGGATCGCCGCACCGGCTGGATGAGCTTACACCGCCAGATCAGCCGCGCGGGCGGCGCTCGTGCTGCCAGAGCACCTCGCCGTGGCCGCTGCGGCGGGCCAGGACGCGTGCCATGACGAAGAGCAAATCTGAAAGGCGGTTCAGGTAACGCTGTGCTTCGGGGCGCACTTCCTCGACCCTGCCGAGGGCGACCACTTCGCGTTCCGCCCGTCGGCAGATCGTTCGCGCCAGATGGCACGTCGATGCGGCCATGCCCCCACCCGGAAGGATGAAATCCTTCAGCGCGGGAAGGTCGGCGTTGAAACCGTCGAGCACGGATTCCAGGCGGTCGATGTCGCGCCCCTGGATCATCGCCATGCCGGGGATGCACAGCTCGCCACCGAGATCGAACAGCTCGTGCTGGATCTGGATCAACGCTTCGCGGATGTCGTCGTCCACGCCATCGGAGGCCATGACCATGCCGATGCAGCTGTTGAGCTCGTCCACGGTGCCGTAGGCGCCCACGCGCAAGGAATCCTTGCCGGTGCGGCTGCCGTCGCCCAGGCCGGTGCTGCCATCGTCACCGGTGCGTGTGTAGATCTTCGAAAGTCGGTTACCCATCCGGGCATTCTATCGGGGAGCGTCGGCGCGTTCACGCGTCGAGGGTATGATCCGCGGATGAGCCAGTCCGAACCCATCCTCATCGTCGGCGGCGGCCTGGTCGGCGCCAGCCTCGCCATCGCCCTCGACGCCGCCGGCGTTCCCGCCGTCCTCGTCGAGGCCGCCGCGCCCCGCGTGGACGAGCAGCCCAGCTACGACGAGCGCAACCTCGCCCTTGCCCGCGCCACCGTGAACGGCCTGGAGGCCATTGGCGTGTGGGACTTCGCCTGCCACCGGGCCACGCCCATCACGCATATCCATACGAGTCGCGCCGGGGATTTCGGCAGCGTTCGCATGGACGCGGTGGCCGAGGGGGTCGACGCCCTCGGCTGGACGCTTCCCGCTCGCGAGCTGGGTGCGGCCCTGCTCCGGCGGCTGGAAACCTGCCGTTACCTGACCCGGTTGGCGCCCGCGCGCGTGGAGGGCATCGAATCCGCCGGGGAGAGCTGGAAGGTGACGGTGGCCACCGGCGACGAGCGGCGGACGATAACGACGCCCCTGCTCGTCGGCGCGGACGGCACGACCTCGGGCATCCGTCGCCAGTTGGGCATCGGCACGCAGGAACACGACTACGAACAGGCCCTGTTCGTCACCACCATGACGCCCGAACGCGACCCGCGAGGGCGCGCCTTCGAGCGCTTCACCGATAACGGCCCGGTCGCGGTCCTTCCGCTCGCCGAGCGGCGCGCCGGCGTGGTCCTGACCGTGCCGTCCGCGCAGGCGGACGAGGTGGCCGCCATGGACGACGCGGCCTTCATGGCTTTCGCGCAGGAACGTTTCGGCTGGCGCCTCGGCCGCCTGACCCGGCCGGGCAAGCGCGTGCCCTATCCGATCCGGCGCGTCGCGGCGCAATCGCTCGTGGCCCAGCGCGCGGTGCTGGTCGGCAACGCCGCGCAGACGGTGCATCCGATCGGCGCACAGGGTTTCAACCTCGGGCTGCGTGATGCGCTGACCCTTGCCGAACTGGTGACGTCCGCCGGCGATCCCGGAGCCGTCCCGGTGCTCGCGGAATACGCCCGCCGCCGGGCGCCCGACCGTGAAGGCACGATGGCCATGAGCCATGGCCTGGTCCGCCTGGCCTGCCTTGACCAACCGCTGCTCGGCCCCTTGCGTTCGCTGGCCATGCTGGC
>DATNJP010000384.1:0-5736 GCA_035603855.1 Luteibacter sp.
CCTGCTTGATCTTCGCCTGTGCTTCCTTGGTCATGAATTCGTCGTCGCCCGCCAGGTGCATCAGCAGAGGCTTGGCGATGTTCCTGCCGCGCTCGATGAATTCTTCCGTGCGACCGCCGTAATATTCCACGGCCGCGTCGACCTTGCCGCGCGTGGCCGTGAGGAAGCTCAGCAAGCCACCAAGGCAGAAACCCATCACGCCGACCTTGCCCGTCGCGCCGGGCAACGCACGCGCGGCTTCGATCGTCGATTCGATATCGGCTTCGGCCTTGTCCAGGTCGAGGCGCATGTAATAGTCCACGGCCGTCTTCCAGTCGGCCTCGCTGTGCTCGGACAACAGGATGCCGGGCTGGAAGCGCCAGAAGAGATCCGGCGCCACGGCGATGAAGCCGTCGCGGGCCAGGCCATCGGCGATCGCCCGGATGCCCTCGGTGATACCGAAGATTTCCTGGATCACTACGACAACCGCGGCGGGCGTGCTGGCGGGCATGGCGACGTAAGCGTCGAACGAGCCATCCGGCGTTTTCACGGTGAGGTTCTGGGACACGAGGCGACTCCTGCAGGTGGGCATGATCTGCCCGGATCGAGCGCGGCACGCGAACTGGCCGCTGCCCATCCACGTTAGCAGGGCATGTCCAGGCGAGTATTTGACGAAACCGCCAAGCCGCTTGGCACAACCGGCGCACTCAGGGCAAAAGCACGGTCGCGACAAGACCGCCGCCGTCGCGGTTCGACAGGGTGAGATTGCCCCCGATCGAACGCATGAGCTGGGTGGCGATAGCCAGTCCGAGCCCGGCACCGCCCGTATCGCGATTGCGCGAGGCCTCCAGCCGGTAGAACGGTTGCAGCACTTCCTCCAGTTCGCCGTCGGGAATACCCGGACCACGATCGGACACGGTGATGCACAACCCATCGTTCGCGTCGCGTCGGACACCCACCTCGGCCGATCCGCCGTACTTGATCGCGTTGTCGACGAGGTTGCCGAGCACGCGCCGCAGTGCACGGGGCCGCACGACGGCAACACCGTGGATGCATCCGGTCAATGTCACCGGCTGGCCCGAGTCCTGGTAGTCGAACACAAGGCTTTCGAGGAACGCGGCCGGGTCGATCTTCACCGGCGCCTCGTCGCCGCCGTGCGCACTGCGCGCATAGGCGACGCCTTCGCGCACCAGGTGCTCCATCTCGCGCAGGTCGTCGAGGATCCTGTCGCGTTCGATGCCTTCCTCCAGCGATTCAGCACGCAGACGCATGCGCGTGATCGGCGTCTGCAGGTCGTGCGAGATCGACGCGAGGATGTGCAGGCGTTCTTTCAGGTAGCGGCCGATGCGATCCTGCATGGCATTGAACGCGATCGCCGCATGGGCGACTTCCGTGGGCCCGTCTTCGGGCAGGCGGGGGCCATCGACGGCGGGCGTCATGCCTTCCGCGGCACGCTCCAGCCTTTTCAACGGTCGCGTCGCCTCGCGCACGGCGATCCAGCCGCACGCCAGGAGCAAGGCCACCTGCACGATCAGCACGAACGGAAGCCAGTCGGCCACCGGCACGCCGCTCGGCGTCACTTCCAGGGTGAGAGGCGAACCGTCGTGCAGGGTGAGATGTATCTGGTAACGCTCGGGCGCGACGGAAGTGGTCTCTGCCCGCACGCGGTAGTCCGGCCCGACTTCCTTTTCGATCATCCGCGTTATCGAGCGTGAGCGGTCCGAGATCAACGGCGTGCCCGGCTCGCCCGGGCCAAGGATGAAGCGGTAGTTGTCCCGCCGCAGCCGCCCGAGCCAGTGCGGTCGCTCGTCGGCGGGAAGACGGTCCAGCACCGCCACGGATGTGCCGACGTCGTGCTCCAGCGTATTGAGCATGACGGTCGTCGCGCTCTGGTAGCGCTCGTAGAACATCAGGCCGAACGACAGCCCGTGCGCCAGCAGCAAGCCAGCGAAGATGATGAGGTACAGCCGCGAGGCCATGCTTCGCGGCCACCAGCGCGATGCGCGGGAACCCGCGACGGTCGTCACGAGGCGTCCCCGTGCACCGTCACCGGCATACTGAACACATAGCCTTCGCTGCGCACGGTCTTGATGTACGTCTGCTCCTTCGCATCGTCCTGCAGTCGCTGGCGAAGCCGGCTCACCATCAGGTCGATGGAACGGTCGAACAATTCCGCGTCGCGGCCCTGGGTCAGGTTCAGTAGCTGGTCGCGCGACAGCACGCGCTGCGGATGATCGAGGAACACCCGCAAGAGGCGGAACTCCGCACCGCTCAACGACACGACGGTGTCGTTCTCGTCGAGAAGATGGCGCGCCGTGGTGTCGAGGCGCCAGCGACCGAACGAGATGGTGTCGCTGGACTCCGTGATGCGCAGATTAGGTGGCAGCATGCGCGTGCGGCGAATGACCGCCTTGATGCGTGCCAGCAACTCGCGCGGCGAGAACGGCTTCACCACGTAGTCGTCGGCGCCCATTTCCAGGCCGATGATGCGATCGGTCTCGTCATCGCGCGCGGTGAGCAGAAGGATCGGCACGGCGCGATGCTTGCCGCTGCGCAGGTTGCGGCACAGCACCAGGCCGTCATCGCCCGGCATCATGATGTCCAGCACGATGAGGTCGAACGCCGATGTGTCGAGCTGGGCCATCATTTCCCGTCCATCCGCCGCTGCGCTGGCCCTCAGGCCGTTCTTGCGCAGGTAGTCGACGACACCCGTGCGGATGCCGTGATCGTCGTCGACAACGAGGATGTGGTCGGTGTGGTCCATGGCGCGGTCTCTCTCGATGACGGTATCGGGATCGTTATCTGTCCACATCATGCCTTTTCCAGCAGCTGGCGGACGCGTTCCTCGGTCTGCTCATAGTTTCCCTCGCCGAAGTGGCGATACACCACCCGGCCGTCGCGGTCGATGAGGTAGAGCGCGGGCCAATACTGGTTGCCATAGGCATTCCACGTTTCGTAACCGTTGTCCGTGGCCACCGGCCAGGTGATGCCGTAACGCTTGATGGCGGCCTGCACGTTGGCGGGCACGCGCTCCGAGTCGTATTCCGGCGTGTGGACGCCGACGACGACCAGCCCCTGCCCGGCGTACTTCTCGTAAAGCGCCTTCGTATAGGGCAGCACATGCAGGCAGTTGATGCATTCGTGGGTCCAGAACTCCACGAGCACCACCTTGCCACGCAGGCCCGCCATGGTCAGGGGCGGCGTGTTGTACCAGTGGTCGATGCCAGTGAACTCGGGTGCCACTGGCATGGCGGTGGAGTCCTGGGCACGCGCGGTGCCGGACCAGTTGCCCGGCCAGGCGGCGACCAGGGCGACGGCGACAGCCAGGGTGGCGAGGGCGTTGCGGAAGGGATGCATGAGGGGTGCCTCGGCGGATAGGGGATGGGGCGCGCGAAAGAGGTACCGCGCATGGTGCTTATTGGACGCCCTCCATTTATCCCGCTCGTGTCGGCCAACCGGGCTTTTTGTATCCATACGTACAAACGCGGAATACCCGTCCAAAGGCCGCTGCCGGGCGCTTTGTATCCGAATGTATCGAGCCGCCGCCCTTACACATTTCGATGCTCTTCGGCGCGATCCGCGACACAGCCCGGATACGCCACGACGGTCTCCTATGCACACCGGCTGATCGGCCCCCACCCACGAGACCACCACCATGTCCCAGATCGATAACGTCCTCTATACGGGCAAGACCCACACCACCGGCGGCCGCGAAGGCGAATCGCGCAGTGCCGACGACCGGCTCAACGTGAAGTTGTCCTCCCCCGGCGGCCCGGGCACCGGCACCAACCCCGAGCAGCTGCTCGGCGCCGGCTGGTCCGCCTGCTTCATCGGCGCGATGGGCCTTGCCGCCCGTGAGCGGAAGGTCACGCTGCCCAAGGACACGGCGGTCGACGCCGAGATCGACCTGGGCACCGGCGAAGGCGGCTACTTCCTGCAGGCCCGTCTGAACGTGAGCCTGCCCGGCATCGATCGCGACCTCGCCGAGGAATTGATCCACGCCGCCCACCGCACCTGCCCGTACTCGAAGGCGACCCGCGGAAACATCGACGTGGAACTCATCCTCGTCTGACCGCGACACCCACTTTCACCGCGTCCCACCCCGAAGGAGAAACCCCGATGAATCGCAAGCACACGAACCTCGCAGCCACCCTCGCCCTGGCCCTCGTTTCGCTCGCCTCGGTCGCGCACGCCGATGAAGCGAAGAAGCCCATGGAGAAGTGCTATGGCGTCGCCATGGCCGGCAAGAACGATTGCGCCGCCGGCCCGGGCACGACGTGCGCCGGCACGGCCAAGAAGGATTACCAGGGCAATGCCTGGGTCCTCGTCGACAAGGGCACCTGCACCAGCATCAAGACGCCCAAGGGCCACGGCACCCTCGAGGCGCAATCGTGACCCCGGCCGCGGAGCGCAGCGTGATTCCGTCGCCGCGGCCGCGGAAAAAGGTTTCGGCACTCGCGGCGCTCGCGCCGCGGGTTCTCCCGGACAACCTGCTGCTGTTCGTCGCACGTGTTGGCATCGCCGCGGTGTTCTTCCTTTCGGGGCGCACCAAGGTGGAAGGCTTCCTGACGATCAAACCGTCGACCTACGACCTGTTTTCTTCGGAGTACGCCCTGCCCTTCCTCTCGCCAAACGTGGCGGCGCATGTGGCGACTTACGCGGAACACCTCTTTCCCGTGTTGCTCGTGCTCGGCCTGCTGACTCGCGTATCGGCGCTGGGGCTGCTGGGGATGACGCTGGTCATCGAGATCTTCGTCTACCCGGACGCATGGCCGACACATCTTTCCTGGGCTGGCCTGCTGCTTCCGCTGGTCGCCCGCGGTGGTGGGAACTGGTCGATCGACCACCTCCTCCGCCGCTGGCTCGATCGCCGCTGAGCCACGTTCCCGAACCAGGCACTTCGACTTCCATCCATCCAACAAGCAGGGATCACCATGCGCAAGCTACTGAGCATCGCCATCGCCACGATGGCACTGGCCGGAACCACCGCCGCGTTCGCCGCCGACGCTCCGCCTCCGACCGGCGTGAAGAACATCGTCATCGTCCCCGGTGCCTTCGTCGACGGATCCGGCTGGCGTGTCGTCCACGACATCCTGATCCACAAGGGCTACACGGTAAGCGTCGTCCAGCCCCGCATCGAGACGCTCGCCAACGACATCGAGCAGACCCGCGAACAGATCCGCAAACAGGACGGCCCCGTCGTGCTCGTCGGCCACAGCTATGGCGGCGCCGTGATCACCCAGGCCGGCAATCGTGACAAGGTCAAGGCGCTGGTCTACGTGGCCGCCGTCGTGCCGGACGTTGGCGAGAGCCTGTCGCAGCTGGTGGCCTCCATGCCATCGCCGAGCAACGACGTCTCCGCCACGCGTGACGGCCACCTGTTCTTTGACGAGAAGAAGTTCGGTGCCGATTTCGCCGGCGACCTGACGCCCAACCGCACGAATTTCATGGCCATCTCGCAGGTGCCGGCCACCACTGCCGCCTTTGGCGCGACGATGCAGGTCGCCGCATGGCACGACAAACCGACCTGGGCCGTCGTCGCCACGGAAGACCGCGCCCTCAGCCCGGACCTCGAGCGCTGGATGTACAAGCGCGCCGGCTCGAAGGTGACCGAGATCAAGGCCAGCCACGTCGTCTACATCTCGCAGCCCGAAGCGGTCGCCAAGGTGATCGAGGACGCCGCGCAGAGCGTGAAATAAAGCCCGCCATCCATCCATTCGTTGCCGTCCCCACGGTCCGTCACGGACCCCATCGCAG
>DATNJP010000385.1:0-2361 GCA_035603855.1 Luteibacter sp.
CCGGGGCTCTATGTGGGAGCCGCTTCAGCGGCGAAAAACCCCACGCAAGATTCCGATGCCGAGGACACATCCGACACGCAGGGGCTCTATGTGGGAGCCGCTTCAGCGGCGATAGGGCGCCCGAAGAGATCCCAAGCCAGCCGATCACCCCGCGACACATACCGCCACCCAGCCCGCCGCACCGCCCCCTCCAGCCATTCGGCCCGCTCCACCTCCCAGTCACGAAACAACCCCCACTGCGCCGCCAGCAAGCGCCGATACCTCGCCTCGTCCAGTTCGCCGGACAGCAAACGGCGCATGCCCGCCGAGGCCTCGGCGGCATCGTGGGCGGCACGCGTGGATTCGCGGAGGAGGAGGTGGGCTGGCGGTGGGGCTGCGCTAGCGCCGTCCACTCACAGCACCTGGGTGGCCTTGAGCACGACGATGAGCATCACGCCGGCCACGATGGCCAGCGCCATCAGCCGCACGCGAGAGGCGGTGCGCTGGGCTGGCGGGCGGCGATCGGGCTGGCGGTGCAACTGGAGCTCTTCCTGGAAGCGGACGACCGGCTCGATGCCGATGTCCTTCAGCAGGGCTCGCGCCTTCGGGAAATCGTCGGCGCTCTTCACCCACACCTGGGGCCAGGAGTCGCGGTCGTCCTGGCGCTGCGAATAGCTGAAGCGCTGGTAGGTCGGCCGGTTCCAGCTTGAGCGATTCGTCACCGAGGTCTCGATGTCGTTCTCGCTGAGCAGGGCGACGATCCGGTCGATGTTGTCCTGGCGGGGTGAGGTATAGATCTGGCGCATGCGCCGATTCTACGGGATTTGCCGCGACGGCGACGCTCAGTGCGTCGTCGGGGCCAGCAAGCCCTTCACCGCCTCCAGGTTGCCATCGTTGGGCAGGGGCTGCAGGTCCAGCAGGTGCGCCAGAAGCGGATACACATCCACGTTCGGGAACGGCGCGATGCTGGCACCGTGGGCGAAGGCTGGCCCATGTGCGACGAAGAGGGCGCGCATGGCCGGCTCGAGGTTGTCGTACCCGTGCTCGCCCCGCGACATCGGCATCGTGCGCTTCGCCAGCGCCTCATGGCTGATGATCGCCCAGCCCGTATCGGCCAGGCAGAGGTACGCGGGTACGCGCGGGTTCTTGCCATAGTCCAGCCGCGCGGGCAGGTCTTCCTTGCGGTAGCAGCGCATATGCTGGTGCGGACCGAGCAGGCGCGCCACCGCCCTGCTCGTGTCGACGCCGGGCTTGGGATTGAACGTGGACATGACGCCGAAGGAGACCGCGTCGAGCGCATTCAGGTCGGTTTCCTCGTCCGCGAACACGATGTTGCCGACCGGCACATTCGCCATGCCGTGGTCGGACAACACGACGATGTTCATGGTGTCGTACAGGCCGCGCCGACGCAGCTCCTCGATGAGGTAGCCGAGCGCGTCGTCAACCGTGCGCAGGGCTGCGTCCACTTGCGGCGAATCGGGGCCGGCGTCGTGGCCCGCATGATCGATATCGTCGAAATACAGCGTGTCGAACGCGGGTTTCGGGCCGGGCTCGTCGATCCACGAAAGCAGCTTGTCCACGCGCTGGCGCGCCGTCAGGTCGTCGTCGAACGGCACCCAGTGATCGGGGCGCACGCCATGGATCGAAGCTTCCGTTCCCGGCCAGAACATCGTCGCCGTGTGCAGGCCATGCTTCTGCGCGGTGACCCAGATGGGCTCGGCTTCCGCCCACCAGCGTCCGTCGCTGGTCGCATCGCGATTGGACAGGCTGAACTTACCCAGCGCCGGGTCGCGCATCGTGTTGTTCACGATCCCGTTCCGGTCCGGTACGCGGCCGGTCACCAGGGTGTAGTGGTTGGGGAAGGTCAAGGACGGAAACGAAGGGACCATGTACGGCGCATGCGCACCCTCGCGGGCCATGGCCGCGAGATTCGGCGTCAGGCCGCGATCGATGTAATCGGCGCGGAAGCCGTCGATCGACACCAGCATGACCGAGTGCGTTGTCGAGCGTGGCGTGGAGGGCTGGAGCGGATGCGAAGCGCACCCGGCCAGCCCCATGATGAACAGCACGACGAGCGCTGCACAGCGAGGCAACGTTGCATTCATAAGCTAGGACGTAATCTCTATAACAGATCAATCACTCCATGATGGACGAGTCCCATGACCAATTCATCACGTAAAATCTTGCTGTCGTTGTTGACCGTGCTGCTCCCTGCCATGGCGTCCGCGCAGACGCCACCGTCCAAGCCGGCCGCGCCACCACCGAAGGCGCGCCCGGTGATCGTCCCGGCGCCCAACCAGCAGTTCCAGCGGCAGGTCAACCAGCAGCAGTTGCAGAACCGCCAGAACCAGAACGCGCTGCGCGAACAGCTGCGCCAGGACA
>DATNJP010000386.1:0-5075 GCA_035603855.1 Luteibacter sp.
GTGGGCGCCGGCCTGCCGGTGGTACAGACGCTGCGCGACCTGATCGACACGGGCGATGAACTGCTCGCCGTGGAGGGCATGCTCTCCGGCACGCTGGCCTGGCTGTTCAACCGCTTCGACGGCTCGCAGCCCTTCTCGGCCCTGGTCCGCGAGGCGCACGCCATGGGCTACACCGAGCCCGACCCGCGCGACGACCTGTCAGGCATGGACGTGGCGCGCAAGCTGGTGATCCTTTCCCGCGAAGCCGGCTTGCCGCTGTCGCTGGAGGACGTGGCGGTGCACAGCCTGATCCCCGCCGAACTGGCCGGCTGCCCGCGCGAGGATTTCATGCAGCACCTGGAAGGCATGGACGCGCCCATGGCGGCCCTGCTCGCCGAAGCGCGGGCGGCCGGTGGCGTGCTTCGCCACGTGGCGCGGCTCGACGGGCGCCGGGCATCGGTCGGCGTGCAGGTGGTCGAGCGCGACCACGCCTTCGCCCATTCGCGCCTCACCGATAACGTGGTGCGTTTCGCCACGCGCCGTTACTGCGACAATGCACTGGTCGTCCAGGGCCCGGGTGCCGGCCCCGAGGTCACGGCAGCGGCGGTCTTCACCGATCTGCTGCGCGTGGCGGGCGCGATGGGAGTAAAACGGTGCGCATGCTGAACAAAGAACCTTCGCCGATGGTACGTACGGAAATCGCCGTCGCCGAGGCATACGCCAGTGTCGGCAACGTCGGCATCGGCTTCGATATCCTCGGCCATACGGTCGCCGGCGCGAGCGACCGCGCGGAAGTGCGCCGGATTCCCGGGCGCGATGTCCGCATCGCCGCCATCGACGGCTGTATCGAGGACCTGCCGCTGAGCGCGCCCGACAACACCGCCGGCGCGGCGCTGCTGTCGATGCTGCGCGGGCTCGACCTGCCCTTCGGCTTCGAACTCACCCTGCACAAGGGCATCGCGCTCGGCTCCGGCATGGGTGGCTCGGCCGCGTCCTGCGTGTCCGCCCTCGTCGCCGCGAACGCCCTCCTCGACGAGCCCTTGCCGCGCGAGGCTCTGTATCCGTTCGCCCTCGATGGCGAAGCGGTGGCCAGTGGCAGCCGTCACGGCGACAACATCGGCCCGATGCTGATCGGCGGCCTCGTGCTCGCCAGCGCGTCGCGCCTGGTACGTATTCCGGTGCCGGCCGCGTGGCATTGCGTGCTGGTGCATCCGCACTTCGTCGTGGAAACCCGACGCGCACGTGCCGCCCTCGCCGGACACTACGCCCTCGGTGACTTCGTCGCGCAAAGCACCCACCTGGCCCTCGTCCTCGCGGGCTGCTATCGCGGCGAGGCCGCACTGGTGCGCGAAGGCCTGTCCGATGTGCTGGTGGAACCCCGCCGCGCGCCGCTGATCCCCGGCTTTGCGCAGGTGAAGCAGGCCGCGCTCGATCACGGCGCGTTCGGCGCCAGCATCTCCGGTGCGGGACCCAGCGTGTTCGGATGGTTCGAGGACCGCGCTTCGGCCGAAGCGGCATCGGTGGACATGCGCGCCGCCTTCCGCGCCGCAGGCCACGACAGCGACGCGCTGGTCGCTCCCATCGACGGCCCGGCGGCCCGGATCCTGTGAGGATGCGCTACGTCAGCACGCGCGGCGGTGCCGCGCCCGTCGGGCTTTCCGATGCCATCGCGGCGGGCATCGCGCCCGACGGCGGTCTCTACGTGCCCGAGGTCATGCCGAAGGTCGCCATGCCTCCGCGCGACGGATACCTCGCGGGCACGGCGCTGCGCATGCTCGAGCCCTTCTTCGAAAGCGACCCGCTGGAAGACGACCTGCCGGCGATCTGCGCGGAGGCGTTCGCCTATCCGGCGCCGCGCCGCGAACTTCGCATCGACGGCGCGCACCTGCTCGAACTGTTTCACGGCCCCACGGCGGCGTTCAAGGATTTCGGAGCGCGCTTCCTCGCGGCGTGCCTCAGCCGCATGCACCGCGATGCGGAGCGCCCGCTGACCATCCTGGTGGCCACCTCCGGCGACACGGGGGCGGCCGTGGGTGCCGCGTTCCATGGCCTTCCCGGCGTGCGCGTGGCGATCCTCTACCCCGACAACCGCGTGTCGCCACGCCAGGCGCACCAGTTGGGTAGTTTTGGCGGCAACGTGCGCGCATTGCGCGTGGAAGGCAACTTCGACGATTGCCAGCGGCTGGTGAAGGCCGCACTGGGCGACGCGGCCCTGCAGGCCGACGTTCCCCTGTCGTCGGCCAACAGCATCAGCCTTGGCCGCCTGCTTCCGCAGATGGCTTACTTCGGCCATGCGTCGCTGCATGCCGAGGGCCGCATGAACACCATCGTGCCCACCGGCAACCTCGGCAACGCCGTCGCCTGCCTGTGGGCCCGCGAGATCGGATTGCCCATCGGCGAGGTGGTCTTCGCCTGCAACGCCAACGAGACCCTGCCGGAATTTTTTGCGGGCCTGCCTTACCGCGCGCGCGATGCGGTCCCCACCATCGCCAACGCGATGGACGTGGGGGCACCCAGCAACTTCGAGCGCCTGCGCCACCTTTTCGGCGATGAAGCCGCCGTTCGCGCCCACGGCCATGCCGAAAGCGTCGACGACGCGGAGATCCGCGACACCATCCACCGCCATGCCGCCAGCGACGACGAGATCTTCTGCCCGCATACCGCGACGGGCGTTCGTGTCTTCGAACGCAAGCGCCTGAGCGGCGACCGTCGCCCCTGGACGATCGCGGCCACCGCGCACCCCGCGAAGTTCGACACGATCGTCGAACCGCTCATCGGGCGGCGCGTGGACATCCCCGATGCGCTTGCCGCGATGCTGGACCGCGAAGCGATGGCCGAACCACTGGCGGTGGACCAGCGAACCTTCGCAGAATGGCTGCGCGCCTGGTGACATCGCAGGGGCATACCAATTGCGCGCAGCCCTGTTGCGGCGCGCCTGACGCAGGGAAACCACCACGTTGGGCGTCTAGCCGTCCAAATGTCCTAGGAAACTAGTTTCGCTCGTAAGTGTTGACACCCGTCGACGACCTGACTTACGGTCGACTACATGACGCAGCGCAACACCACTGGCCGCTTTGCCCTGAACCGACTTACGTCGGCAGACGGCAAGCTGCGTCTCGGCGGCGGCCTCCTTCTTATTAACCTTGTACTTGTACTTATTAGCTGCGGAGGTGCGGGCTGAGGGCAAGTGTCCAGGTGAAACAAGAAGAAACCTGAAGACTCCCAAAGAACCCCGCACCCGGTAACGGATGCGGGGTTTTTTATTGCCCGGCCCGCCTCATTCACGAGCGGAGCCAGACATGAATCCAGCACATCAGGGCAGCACCGACGCCGTCGATAGCGACGTAGGCGGACGCGTGCGCATCTTCGACACCACCTTGCGCGACGGCGAGCAGGCCCCCGGCTTCTCGATGGACCGGCGCGCCAAGATGCGCATGGCGCATGCCCTGGAGGAGCTGGGCGTCGACATCATCGAAGCCGGTTTTCCCCAGGCATCACCGGACGATTTCGCCGCCGTGGCGGAGATCGCGAGGACGTTGAAAACGCCCACGATCGCCGCACTGGCGCGATGTCTGAACGACGATATCGACAGTGCGGGCAGGGCCTTGCAAGGCGCCCGGCATTCACGGATCCACCTGTTCCTCTCCACCTCTCCCCTGCATCGCGAACACAAGCTGGGCAAGAGCAAGCAAGAAGTGATCGACATCGCCGCCGCGGCGATCCATCGGGCCAAGGCCCTCGCTCACGAAGTCGAATTCTCCGCCGAAGACGCGCTGCGTACCGAGCCGGACTACCTCGCCGAGATCTTCTCGGTCGCCGTCGAAGCCGGCGCCAGCGTGCTCAACGCTCCCGACACCGTCGGTTACGTCACCCCCTCCGAAATCACCGAGATGTTCACCTACCTGCGCAAGCACGTGCGTGGCGCGGACAAGGTCGTTTTCTCCGCGCATTGCCACGACGATCTCGGCATGGCCGTGGCCAACAGCCTTGCCGCCATCGGCGCGGGCGCCCGCCAGGTGGAATGCACGATCAACGGCATCGGCGAACGCGCCGGCAACGCCGCGATGGAGGAGATCGTGATGGCGCTGCACACGCGCCGCCCGTTGTTCCGCGTCGACACCGGCATCGTCACCCAGCGCCTGTATCCGACCTCGCGACTGCTCGCCGAGGTCACGGGCCAGTCGGTCCCGCGCAACAAGGCGATCGTGGGCGACAACGCCTTCGCGCATGAATCCGGCATCCACCAGCACGGGATGCTAAAGCATCGTGGCACCTACGAAATCATGCGCCCGCAGGACGTCGGGGCGAAGACCTCGCTGGTTCTCGGCAAGCACTCGGGCCGCCACGCGTTGCGCCAGCGCCTGGTCGAACTGGAGTTCGAGATCGACGAGGAAACGCTCGATGCCGTCTTCGAAAGCTTCAAAAGCCTGACAGACAGACAGCGCTCCATCACCAACGATGACCTCGTCGCGCTGATGGACATGCACCGGAACAACCACCAGACCGCCGCCGTCGCGGTCCAGTCCTGAAGGAGGAATCATGGAAGCCCCGACCCATCTCTGGCACAACGGTCGTATCAAGACCTGGGCCGACGCCACTGTCCACGTGGGCGCACACGCGCTGCACTACGGCTCCTCCGTATTCGAAGGCGTGCGCGTTTACGACACGCCGGACGGCCCGCGCTATTTCCGGCTGGACGAACACACCGAGCGGCTGTTCCACTCGGCCCGCATCTATGACCTGGTGATGCCGTACGACGCAGCCACCATCAATCGCGCGTGTCGCGAAGTCATCACCGCCAATGGCCTGGCATCGGCTTACGTGCGCCCCATCGTCTTCCGCAGCGGCTTCACCTTCAGCCTCGCGCCCTCGCTCGATACCGCGGTGGATGTCGCCATCATCGCCCTGCCTTGGGGTGCCTACCATGGTGCCGAGGCCATCGAGAAAGGTGTCGACGTCTGCGTGTCGTCGTGGAACCGTGCGGCGCCGAATACCTATCCCAGCGGCGCGAAGGCGGGCGGCAACTACCTGAACAGCCAGTTGATCGCGCGCGAGGCCGTGAACGGCGGCTACGCCGAAGGCATCGCGCTGGGTAC